>CAMGGF010000201.1 GCA_946055445.1 uncultured Ruminococcus sp.
ATTAAAGGCATTTCCCTTGAAAAAGCGGAAAAAATGCAGGAAAGTTTCAAAAAGCAGTTCGCGGTGCGCAATATTATGATTGCACTGGAAACCTACGGTATGTCGCCGCGCGAATGTATTGCCGCTTACGAGGCGTTCGGCTCAAATGCCGTAGAGCGTGTGGTGAAAAACCCGTTTGAACTTTGTGAGGCAGATACAGGCATCGGTTTTGAGCGTGCCGAGGCGATTGCCGACGCGCTTCCCAATCCGCCCGAAAGCGATTTCCGCTTGCGCGCGGGGATTACCCATATTGTGCGGCAGAATTTGTATTCCAACGGGCACACCTGCATTCCGCGCGAAAAACTGTTAAAGATTGCGGCGGATTATCTTTATGTGGGCGAAGATGCGGTGGATATTCAAATCGACACGCTGATCTCGTCGGGTGCGCTGACAGCAAAAGAGATAAAAAACAGGGAGTTTATCTTTTTAACAAGCGCCTACCGAGATGAAAAAACGATAGCCGACCGTATGAAAATCCTGTTGCGCTTTCCGCCGCCGCAGTGTGAAACCTTGGAAAAAGATATTGCAAAACAAGAAAAAGCAGACGGCATTACCTATGCCGAAACACAGCGCGAGGCGATAAAAACCGCGGTTTCGCGCGGGGTACTCATTTTAACGGGCGGCCCCGGTACAGGCAAAACCACCACTTTAAACGGTATTTTAAAGTTGTTTGAACAGCAAGAATTGGATATTGCGCTTGCCGCGCCGACAGGACGCGCCGCAAAGCGTATAACGGAACTCACAGGTCGTGAAGCAAAAACGATGCACCGCCTGTTAGAGGTGGAGTGGGACGAACACGACCGCCCTGTGTTCAAGCGGAATTTGCGCAATCCGCTCGAATGCGATGTGCTGGTTTTAGATGAACTTTCGATGGTGGACATCAGCCTGTTTGCCAGTTTGATGCAGGCATTGCCGTTCGGTTGCCGCTTGATTATGGTCGGTGACAGTGACCAACTGCCGCCTGTGGGCGCGGGGAATGTGCTGGCGGATTTAATTGCAAGCGGCCTTTTGCCCGTGGTGGAACTGACAGAGGTATTCCGTCAGGCAATGGGCAGTTTGATTGTCACAAACGCGCACCGCATTGTCGCGGGCGATATGCCGGAACTCACGCGAAAAGACGGCGATTTCTTCTTTATGGAACGCCAAAATCCGTATGCGGCATCGCAAACGATTGCCTCGCTTTATGCGAAACGGTTGCCCGAAGCCTATAAATTTTCACCGCAAAACGATATTCAGGTGCTTTGCCCCTCTAAAAAGGGCGAAACGGGCACGGTGCATCTCAACAAAATCCTGCAAGACCTTGTCAATCCACCCGCCGACGAGAAAAAGGAATTGACCGTTGGCTTTCGCACCTTCCGCGTGGGTGACAAGGTGATGCAGACCAAGAATAACTATAACATCACTTGGGAAAAATCGGACGGCGAAACGGGCGAGGGGATTTTCAACGGCGACATCGGCGTGATTGAGAATATCGACATCCATACCGAAACCGTGCAAATTTGCTTTGACGATCGCAGCGCCGTGCTTGCCAAAGAGCAAATGACCGATATGGAACTTGCCTATGCCGTGACAGTGCACAAAAGTCAGGGCAGTGAATTTCCCGCCGTGATTATGCCCGTGGTGTCGGTTTTACCGAATCTTTGCTATCGCAATCTGTTGTATACCGCTGTTACGCGCGCAAAGCAACTGCTGATTTTGGTCGGTACGCGTGCTGAAATTCAGAAAATGGTCGAAAACGATAAAAAAACCAGCCGCTATTCGGCGCTGAAAACCTTTTTAACCGAATAAAGAACTGAAAAACAAAAATCCCCTTGCCGAAAGGGGATTTTTGCAGTTTACCTATCAACCTACAAAATAATGCAAATTAAGCCGTTGCAGCCTTCGTTTATGACGCGTTCAAGCGTTTCCTGCAATTTCATTCGCGCGTCGGCGGGCATATGGAATAACTTGCTTCGCAAGCCTTCGTTGACCAGTTCGTGTAAAGAGGTGCCGAAAATGTTGGACTCCCAAATCTTTTTCGGGTCCTCCTCAAACTCTTTGAGCAAATACCGTACCAACTCCTCCGACTGGCTTTCACTGCCGACAATCGGCGCGACTTCGGTTTGAATATTGGCTTTCAGCATATGAATGGACGGTGCCGAAGCGGACAGTTTCACACCGTAACGCCCGCCTTGTTTGACGATTTCGGGCTCGTCAAGTGTCAGTTCATCAATCGTCGGCATCACAATGCCGTAGCCTGTCGCCTCTACTTCGTCGAGGGCGGATTTCAGTTTTTCATACTCTTTTTTCACGGCGGCAAGCGCGCACATTTGCGTAATTAAGCCCTGTTCGCCGTCGATTTCCAACCCCGTTTTTTCCGAAAGCACGCGGTAGAACAAATCGCCGTTCATTGTCACGGAAATCCACGCCGTGCCGCACCCTAACTGCATGGAGGCGACCTTTGCGTCGGTGATGTATTCACAGCCGCGCAGTTCATCTGTAAGAACGGCAACATCGCGCACCAAATTCATTTTGTCGCACGCCGTGCTGACCGCACCGTATACGGTTGTACGCAAACTGTGCTCGGGCGGGAGTGACACGAGCCACTGTGGGAAGTCTACGGCAATTTCCCGAATGGGGAATTCAAACAGAATTTGCGTCAAAATCTCTTTGATGTCGCTTTCCGTTAACTCCAAACAGTTCACGGGCATCACAGGTACAGCGTATTTTTCACAAAGTTGATCGGATAAAAGCCGCGCGCTGTCCGACTGCGGATAGGTGCAGTTTAACAGGACCACAAACGGTTTGCCGAGCGCCTGCAATTCGCGAATGACGCGTGCCTCCGCCTCTTCGTAATCCGCACGCGGAATGTCGGAAATACTGCCATCGGTTGTCACAACCAACCCGATGGTCGAATGTTCGTTAATCACCTTTTGCGTGCCGATTTCCGCCGCACGGTCAAAGGGAATTTCCTCCTCTGACCACGGTGTGCGCACCATACGGGGTTTGTCGCCCTCCACATAGCCCAATGAGCCGGGGACAATGTACCCCACGCAGTCAATCATACGGACGGAAAATGCGGCGTTGTCGGGCAAATGCACTTCTACGGCATTTTCGGGTATAAATTTCGGCTCGGTGGTCATAATCGTGCGCCCTGCCGAGGATTGCGGCAGTTCGTCAACCGCGCGTGTGTGCATGGCTTCGTCCGAAATATGCGGCAACACGAGCGTATCCATAA
>CAMGGF010000202.1 GCA_946055445.1 uncultured Ruminococcus sp.
AAAGAGTTAGTACCTTTGTAGAAACGTTACAAAAGGTATTCATATATGTCATCACATAGAAAGATTTTTACAGGATACTCTGCATTCATTTGTCGATGCTTCTGTTTTAGATTGTGTCGAAGTTATTACGGTCGATGACGGCTCAAAAGACCGTACAGCGGAAATTGCCCAGCAGTATGCGGAAAAATATCCGGACACATTCCGCGTGATTTCCAAAGAAAACGGCGGGCACGGCTCCACCATCAATGTCGGCATTCAGGAGGCGCGCGGCAAATACTTTAAAGTGGTTGACGGCGACGATTGGGTAGATACGGCAGGCTTTGTCACACTTGTAAACGCATTGAAATCTTGCGATTCCGATTTTGTATTCACAAATTATTATGAATACTATGAGGATGTCAGTGAAACGAAACCGGTGGCTTTTGACTATTTGGAGCCGAATCGTGAATATGCTTTCGCGGATGTTTGCGAACAAAAACTTTTGCCGATGCACGCTTTGGTTATCAAAACAAGCATTTTAAAGGACAATCAAATCCGTCTGGACGAAAAATGCTTTTATGTGGATGTGGAATATGTTTTATTCCCTGTGCCGTTTGTAAAAACCGTAACCTTTTTCGATTGCTATGTGTATATGTACCGTTTGGCGCTCGATACGCAAAGTGTCAGCATTCAAGGATTCCAAAAGCACATTCAAGACCATTTGCGTGTTTGCTATCATCTTTTGGAATTTGCAAGGGAGTATAAAGCAAGTGCGAATGCCGTTCCTGCATATGTCCGTTATATTGAAAAGCGAGTAGCGGAACTTATATGCACCCAAAGCACCATTTATTCAAGTTACCCTTGGGATGATAAAAAAATAATTGAGGATTTTAAAGCCTTTGATGCAAAAGCAAAATCGATGAATCCGGATGTTTATGCGCTTTCGGCACAGTTCAGTAAAAAACTGATGCTTTTGCGTAAAACGAATTTTAAATTCTACAAACTGATTCAGTATTTAAGCAAAAAAGCAAACGGGTAACGGTTTGCAAACGGAGGAAATATGAAAATCGATTTAAACGGTGCTTGGCTGTTTCGCGAAGTGAATAAAGATGCTTGGCAAAACGGTGTTGTGCCGGGTTGCAACTATTTGGATTTGTTGCGCCTCGGGCAAATTCCCGACCCGTTTTTGGGCACAAACGAAAAAGATGTGTATTGGGTTGCCTGTACCGATTGGGAATATCAAAAAGAGTTCGATTGTTCGGAAGACCTGCTTGCGTGTGACCGCGTTATTCTGGAATGTGCTTGTTTAGATACAATTTGCGATGTGTATTTGAACGACCGTTGTATCGGGCACGCCGAAAATGCGCATTTGCGGTATGCTTTTGATATAAAAGCGGATTTACAGCCGCACAACACACTGCGCTTGTATTTTCATTCTCCCGTAAACTATGTAAAAGAAAAACAGGCTGTTGAGAAATGTCCGCGCAACAGCAACGGGCAGGACGGCATTCCGCATATTCGTAAACCGCAGTGCCATTTCGGGTGGGACTGGGGTCCCGTTTTGCCGCCCAGCGGCATTTCAGGGGATATTGCAGTTGTCGGATATAACACGGCAAAAATTGATGATGTATATATCAAACAAAATCACAGTGAAAATGCGGTAGAGTTGCATGTTCGGACTGCCGCATCGCTTTTTGCGGACGATGCGGCATGTCAGTGCCGTGTGTGCGTTCTTGCACCCGAAGGGGAAGTGCTGTTCGATGAAACAAGCCTTCTCCGACAAAACGGTGACAATGAAACTGTGGTTTCACTTGAAAACCCGCAACTGTGGTGGACACGCGATATTGCGCCGAAAGATACACAGCCTTTATATACCGTGTCTGTCGAACTTCTTGCACGAGACGGTTCGATTTTAGACAAGAACGAAAAGAAAATCGGCTTGCGCACCATTACGCTGAACCGTTCACGCGATGCATACGGCGAGAATTTTCAGTTCGTTTTGAACGGTGTGCCGCTGTTTATCAAAGGCGCAAACTGGATTCCTGCGGACAGTTTTATCAACCGTTACACAGAGGAACGGTTGGAATATGATTTGCAGGCGGTTAAGTTTTCCAATATGAATATGCTTCGTATTTGGGGCGGCGGGTTTTATGAAAGTGATGCGCTGTATGATAAATGCGACCGTGACGGCATTTTGATTTGGCAGGATTTTTGTTTTGCCTGCCAACCGTATCCGTTTTTTGATGAAGCATTACTCAAAAATGTGCACAAAGAAGTGGAGTACAATGTGAAACGCTTGCGAAATCACGCTTCACTGGCGCTTTGGAACGGCAACAATGAAATTGAAACAATGTCCATTGCGTGGCGTACAAGACTCAACTATATGGAGTGGACAGAGAAGTTTTTCTATCACATTTTGCCGGAGTGGATGGAAACGCTCGACACGCAAACGCCGTATATTCCGGGAAGTCCGTGCGGAACGGCATATATGAAGGGCTTTGACCGCGACAATGTCGGGGATACGCATTTGTGGGCTGTGTGGCACGGTTTACAGCCGCTTACATATTACCGTAAGCGTATGACGCGTTTTTGCAGTGAATTCGGTTTTGAAAGTCTTCCGGATTTGAAAACCATCGAAACCTATGCGACACCTGCGGACTATTCTTTGACGAGTGAAGTGTTTTCCGCCCACCAAAAATGCAACAGCGGCAATATGAAAATGGCGTATTATATTACATCGCGTTTCCGTTTGCCGAAACAGTTTGAAGATTATATTTACCTTTCGCAGATTTGCCAGGAAGAGTGCGTGCGCGATGCAACAGAGCATTGGCGCCGCAATCGTGGGCGTTGCAACGGCTCAATGTATTGGCAGTTGAATGACTGCTGGCCGGTTTGCAGTTGGGCAAGTATGGACTATTTCGGGAATTACAAAGCCCTGCAATACTGCGCGCGGCATTTTAATGCACCGATTACGCTTTCTTTGGAAGATTCCAAGGATTTTGTAAAGATTTACGGTATTAACGATACAACAAAACCGTTGGAGTCCTGCCGCGTGCAATACACTCTCATAGATTTTCACGGAAAGGTTTTGCACGAAGATGAAATCCCTTCTGTAACCTTGGCTCCGCTTGAAAGCCGTTGTATTGAAACTTTAAAAGTTTCTGATTTAAGAAAATTCGGCAGTTTGAAATCTACCGTTTTGGTTGTGCGATTGGTCGGGGAAGAAGTGTTTTGCCAAAAGACACTGCTGTTTGCGTCTGAAAAAG
>CAMGGF010000203.1 GCA_946055445.1 uncultured Ruminococcus sp.
TTCCAAAACAAATAAAACATCACCTGTTTTAACATCTTGACCGGCGGTAACATTAACGCTCAAAATTGTACCGGGCATCGGTGCCTTTACATCTGTACCGCCGCTTACGGTAACTGCGGATGCGGCGGGTGCGGCAGACGAAGCCGCAACGGTAGGTGCTGCAGTTGCAACAGGCGCAACAGGCATTGCCGATGCAGGTGCAATGTTGGTCACGATGGCTTCGTTTAATTCATCGACTTCGACTTCGTAATCTTTTCCGTTTAAAGTAACAATGTATTTCATTTTCGCTTACCCCTTATTTTTCAATAACTTTGATGGACTTGAATTGCAGTCTGTTCAACGGAATACCGCTTTCGTGACTCACGATTGCCATAATGACTGCGGCAGTCTTCTCATCCACATCATATAAGTCTAACTGACCGGTTGAACAATTGGCAGGTAAAGCCGCTGTTTGCGGTGCCTTAGCGGGTTGAACGGCAGGTGTTTTTTTGACAGCCGCTTTCTCAGTTTTAGGTTTCGGTGCGGACTTGGATTGTTTTTTTGCCGCACCCTCTACCGTGCGAACACCTTTTGAAAGCAACAAAACCAAAATTGCCAACAGCGCGAGTATCAACAAAACGACAACAAAACCCGTGACAGAAACATTCAACGCTTCCGCTATTGTAATACCGTCTTCATATTTTAATGGCAGAATATCCATATTCGCTTACTCCTTAATCAATTTTCTGAATGGCGTAGGTGAAGGTGTTTCTTTTCTTTTCATCGCGTTTGTCAAAGAAAGCCTCTGCCTGCGTCGGGAAAGCAATATAAGAAAGAACATCTTCATCACTTTGCGCTTTGTCACCGATTTCCGCCTTTGCTTTTTCAAAGCCGGGTTCTAAGGTGTCGGCAAAACGGCAAGTGATGGGTTCGTCATCGCCCAGAACTTTTTTCTGCAAATCTTTATCAATTTCACCGGGGGCTCTGCCGTATTCACCGCGAATGTATGCTTTGACTTCTTTGGAAATATTTTTATAGCGCTCGCCGGCAAGCACATTTGCCGTTGCCTGCACACCGACCATTTGACTCATCGGGGTAACAAGAGGCGGGTAGCCGAGATCTTTTCGAACTCTCGGTGTTTCTGCAAGCACTTCGGGGAACTTGTCCATTTTGTTTTGTGCGGTCAACTGCGCCACCAAATTCGAAAGCATACCGCCGGGCACTTGGTAATTCAGCGCGTCGGTGTCCGTAGAAAGTACAACGGGATTTAACTGCCCGCTCTTTAAAAATTCGGCTTTAATCGGTTTAAAGAAATCGTTGATTTCTTTCAAAACAGCCATATCCAAGTCGACTTCATAGCCTTCTTGCATTAAGGCGTATGCCATTGTTTCGGTCGGCGCTTGGGAGGTGCCGCCGGAGAAGGAGGAAATTGCCGTATCGATAATGTCACAACCGGCTTCAACCGCTTTTTGTAAAGTCAGCATACCAAGCCCTGTGGTGGAATGTGTGTGGAGGATAATCGGGACTTTTACGCTTTCTTTCAGCGCTTTTACCGTGTCAAATGCTTCCTGCGGACCCATAATGCCTGCCATATCCTTGATACAAATGGACTGACAACCCATATTTTCCATATCTTTTGCCAATTTAACATAAGCGTCCAAATTATGAATCGGGCTTTTGGTGTAACTGATTGCACCGGAAGCAATCGCGCCGTTTTTGATGGTTTCATCCACAGCGACTTCAATATTTCGCACATCGTTGAGTGCGTCAAAAATGCGAATAATGTCAATACCGTTTTCGATGGACTTTTTCACAAACATTCTGACAACATCATCGGGATAGTGTTTATATCCGAGCAGATTTTGCCCGCGTAAAAGCATTTGTAATTTGGTGTCAGGGCATTTTGCGCGAATTTTGCGAAGACGCTCCCACGGGTCTTCGTTTAAGTAGCGCAGGCAAGAGTCAAAGGTTGCGCCGCCCCAGCATTCCAGTGAATAATAACCCGCTTTGTTCATGGTTTCCAAGATGCCCTCAAAGCGCTCGTAAGGCAAGCGCGTAGCAATCAAGGATTGGTTTGCGTCACGCAATGCGGTTTCGGTAAATTGGACTTTCATAGACAGTTCCTCCAAACATTTTGAAATGGGTAAAATACAAAATCCAAATTTTCACCAGTTTAATATGGATTATACAATATATAGTTTTTTAATTCAATATAAAAAACATAAGTTGTGAATTTTTGGAAAAAAGACAAAAAAATCGGTAAATCGCGTAATTCTTTTTGTCAAGAATTTAACAACTTACCGATTTTATTAAGAATTCTGTTTTTTATTTTCACGAAATTCGCGGTGAATCCAAACGAAACTTAACATCCAAGCAAGCAGAACCGCAACGAAAAAGTCTATGCGACCCAGCGGAAAAAAAGCAACGATTCTGAAAAACCACGGGGCGTATGTGTCTGTGCATAAAAGCAACCACTCCATTACAATAATGAAACGCGCAAAAGGGAGGGCAGCAACCACGCTGTAACACAGACAGGCGATTTGCGGCGCCCAGTGCTTTGGCGGAAGAAGCATACCGAATTTGCCCATTTCCGGATTATCGTAGGTTATATCTGAAATATAGCGTTTGACATTTTCGGTTTCAAAAGACGGCCGCGGTTTATACCGATAAAACGCGTACCATGCCATAAGAAAATAGAACGCAAGCGTCAATAAGTTGACAAACAGCAATGCGCCCCAACCGAACGAATAAACTGTAACAAGCGGATTGCCTTCCATTTCTAAATTCGGTGTCGCAAGATAGGTTAACCCTAAATCTGCCGCTGTTACTTCGGTATAAAACAAGGTAAAAAACCAAAAGCGAATACTGTTTTTTTCTTGATAACCCATTATTTCAAATCCCGTGCGACTTTGTAGCCTTGCGCTGTGGCGTCAGCAATTCTACCGGTTTTTTCCGCATCACCGATGCAGTAGATTTTAGAATATTTGCTTTTCAGAAGCGCATATAAAGAATTATCCGACCGAACACCCAAAGAAAGTACAACAAAATCGGTTGCAACGGTTTGTTTTGCCTGCGTCTTTACATTGAATACTTCAATATCGCGTTCGTGGATTGCGCATAACTTATGTGCGGGCAAAAATTCGGTTCCCGATGCGAGAAGCCGCGGCATACAGTCATCAATATGCTGCATCCAAGTACCGGGGGCAATGGTATCCGCCATTTCGACAACAGTGACTTGGTTTTGAAGTGCACAAAGCAGTTCG
>CAMGGF010000204.1 GCA_946055445.1 uncultured Ruminococcus sp.
TGCTTGAACAATTTGCTATAGAAATATTTGTCTAACTTTTTGGGGTCACTTCATTTATTTACACACAGGGAGGAATTTTTATTTATTTTTCCAAATAGGAATCTGTTACTTTGCGAAATCTGGCTGTAATATCTTTCGGTCTTGTTACCGCCGAACCAATGACAACGGCGTAAGGATTTGCCTGCCAAACCTTTTCGAGTTGTGCCGTTTCCCAAATGCCGCCCTCGGCAATCACTTTTGCATTTAGATTTTGCACCATCTCCTGTATAAAATCATAATCGGGAATGACAATGCCTTTTGTGCTTTCGGTATAACTGCGCATTGTGCAACCGATATAATCAAATCCAAGGGAATCGGCAAACGCGGCCTCTTCCATATCGGAAATATCCGCCATAATCTCCACAGAGGGCTTTGTTCTCCGTATATATTCGACCAAATCCTCAATTTTTTCACCGTTCGGGCGTTTGCGTTTTGTTACATCCAACGCCACCACTTCGGTATCGGTTTCCGAAAGTAAGGCTTTGACTTCTTTCAGCGTCGGTGTAATATACACATCGCTGTCTTGGTACACCGCTTTAATGATGCCGATTGTCACAAGACCGGTTTCTGCTTTTATACTGTTAATATCTGAAACATAATTGCACCGAATCGCGTCCGCGCCGCCCTCTTTTGCGGCTTTTGCCATCAAATGCATAATGTTATAGCCGTACAGCGGCTCGCCTTTTACAGCCTGACAACTGATAATTAAACTGCCTTTTTTTATATGTGCCACAGTGGTCTACCTCTTTTACAGCATTTCGGCGATTTCTTTGGCTTTTGCCTTGCCCTCTGTTGACAGCGGCAAAAACGGTTTGCGACATTCCCCGACTGGCACGCCTAACTGATTTAGAATCTCTTTCTCCATTTGGAACACGCCGTACGGAATCATATCAGCAATAATACGGTTTGCCTTTTCCTGCGCTTTTTGCGCGGCGGAAATATCTCCGTTGTTAAAACTGTTGTATATCTCCAAAATAATCTTCGGCATAAAGTTATATGTACTGCCGATACCGCCGTCAGCGCCCATAGAAAGCCCTGCAACAAGCATTTCATCAAAACCGTTAAATACCGTTAAATCACGCTCTAAATGTTTAAATCGTTCCAATTCAAACAGATTTTGTGAGGTATGCTTGATACCGAGCAATTTTTCATTGTGAATAAACGCATTGACCACATCCAGCATACCGTTAAAACCGCCCGCATTCGGGAAATTATACATAATCATCGGCAAATCGGTTGCGGACATAATATCGCTGTAATAGGTTTTTATGGCTTCTAACGGGAAACTATAATAAAACGGTGCAACGGCACTGACCGCGTCAAAACCGCTGTCTTCTGCTACCTTTGCCATACGGATTGCGCTGTCTGTTGAAATGGCGCCTACATGGGCAAATAAATTGCATTTTCCGCCCAAATGCTTACCAACCGTACGAAAAACTTCCATTCTTTCTTCTTCGGTCAGTAAAAAGCCTTCGCCCGTACTGCCGCCGACATAAAGTCCCGTAAGCCCCGCATCGATACAATGGTCGACCAGAACTTTTAACGCTTCATAATCCACAGCGCCGTTTGCTTGAAACGGTGTCATCAGCGCCGCATACACACCCTTAAATTTGTTCATTGTTTTTCTCCGTTTCCGTGACTTTCACTTTATTTATTTTTTCTTCTATGCTTGCCAACAATTTTTCATTGTCAAACAAGAATTTATCCAGCGCATAGTTTGCAATTCTTTTATAATCCATCAAAGAACTGACGCTTTTTACACCGTATTTTTTCTGCATATGATTTGCCGTCGCCGCAACGCCTGCTACTGTTGCCGTTGCGCACAAGGCACCGAAAAAATCAGACCATTTTTGTTTACGCATTTGTTTCCTCCTGTAAAAGCGGAATCAGACTGCCAATGTCCGTTAAAGGTATGTTTTTCACGCAAATCGGGGTAACCCCATAGTTTTTCAAAAAGGCTTGTATTGCGTCACCATTGCGGTGTAAGCGCAGGTCGCCCAAAAACAGCATTTCATGTGCGGAGAGCATCACGGAACAGCCACCGATAAATCCGTAATTCAAACCTTCCAGTAAAATATCTCCTTTTTCAATCCGTAAAACATCAAATCCGTTTTCGGAAAGCACCTTCGCAATTCCGATATCATCGGTAATCGCCGCGTTTTCACGCACAAGCGAAACCGAACACTTGGTATAGCCCTGTTTGCAATGCAAAACGGTACAGTTATCGCGTTTGGCAACGAACAAAACCGTTTCATCGGTAATTTTACGGTTGCACAGTAAAAAACGGGTTCCGATTTTCAATACATTATAGGCTACATCGTCGGGATATCCGCTTTTTACCTGCCGTGTGCCGTACATCGGTTCTAAACCCATTTCCTGTAATACGGTATACAGAACGCTTTGTGATGTGTCCAAGCAAAAACGCTTGTCCCCAAGCGGACAAAGCGCCAAATCCGCATGTGTACAAAGGACTTTCGGTAATGCAGGCACGGGATTGGTATATAAAACCGAAACGCCGAGTGCCGCAAGGTCTTCCGAAAATACACGCGCACCCTCGCCTGCCGCCAGCACTTTCACTTTGCCCGACGGTAAATACGGTACGGTTATCGGTGATAGTTGCATTAAATAATCGCCTCGAATGCCTGTCGGATATTGCTGACACCGACCACTTCAATGTTTGCTTTCAAATTGGATTTTATCTTCATCAAATTGTAACGCGGCACAACGCATTTTTTAAATCCTAACTTTTCCGCCTCACGAATACGCTGTTCACAAGCGCTGACCGCGCGGATTTCGCCGCCCAAACCGATTTCACCGAATGCGAGCACATCTTCGGGCACAGGCACATCTTTCAGGCCCGAAACAATGGCAAGAGCAACCGACAAATCACAGGCAGGTTCGTCAATTTTTAAGCCGCCGACGATATTGACATAGCAATCCATATTCCCGACAAAGTACCCGGCGCGTTTCTCCAATACCGCCAAAAGCATAGACATTCGGCCGTAATCTACGCCGGTTGCCATTCTGCGCGGCGTGCCAAAGCCGGTGGGGGTTACCAAACTTTGCACCTCGGCAAGAATCGGTCGTGTACCTTCCATAATGCAGGCAACACAAACGCCGGAAACATTTTTCGGTCTGCCCGAAAGAAGCATCATAGA
>CAMGGF010000205.1 GCA_946055445.1 uncultured Ruminococcus sp.
TTTTCATATCGGTTTCGTCTTTGTAAATCGGCACATTGTAGTTGGTCAGCAACAGGAGTGTGTCACCGTTCATTCTGGAAGAAAGCAAACTGCCGTCTACGGCGTAAGTGTTTAAGAGTACGGGCGCACTGCGGTCGGAAATATCGTAAATTGCCGCGATGGTGCGTGCGGCTTGCACATAGTAGGCGTAACAGCCGCGCGCGTAGTCCATACCGCCGTTTTCAGCATCGTTATACACTGCGGCAAGCACCGCCAGTGTGTTTTCACGCACATAGATTTCCGAAACCGAAATGCGTTCCCCCTCGTTTGCCGCGGGCAACTGCGCTGTGGCGGCAAGGGTGATTTTTGTGCGGTCGCGAATATCGAGAATTTCTACGCGCGGCGTGTCGGCGTGCTGTACCAAATACAGATATTCGCCGTCATTTTTGAGAATGTCCGCCTCGTCGATGTTTTCGACTTGCGTGTTGGTTTCGCCGTGCGAAGCGGCGGTGCCTGCGGCGTCTGTGGGGGCACCTTCGGCGCCGGGTGCCAAAGCATTGCCGCTGTTAAAGGACTCGGCAACCGCACCGTCGGCGATTTCCGAAACGCTGTATTTTTGCGCGCCGAACAGTTTTACGGCATCGTCCCACATACTGCCGCGGTTTTGGGATTTGTACTCTGCCTGCAACGCAGCAAAATAGTCCTCAATCTCCTTATAATCTGCCGCAGAACGCAAATGGGCATCGTCCAAATCCGCTGAAATGCTTTGTTGCGGTGCTTTTGGTTTATCCACATTCGGCGTGTTTGCAAACAGCCGCACACCCGCAATCCCTGCAAGCACGGCGACAAAAACTGCCGCCGCGGCAACGGACACGATACGCGCAGTGCGGGGCTTTTTCTTCATTTGCTTTGTATCTTTCACGAGCGCCGCAATCGCCGCAGGCTGTAAATTTTCGGGCAAATCGGTTTTGGTTTCGGATTGTATTCTTTTATACACATCATCGTAATTTTTGCGTGCTTTCATCATACACACTCCTTTTCTGCCAAATATGTACGCAGTTTTTCAAGGGATCTGGAAAGTTTCGAGCGTACCGCACCGGCAGTTAAGTCTACCGTTTCGGCAATTTCCTTGGAAGTAAAGCCCGCCACCGCAGACAAAAGCACGATTTGCCGTTCTTCTTCGGAAAGACGCATCAACGCGCGCTGTAAATCGGTACGGTCGGCGGCGAGGGTTTCGGTATTGTCGGGCGCGGGGTGTGTTTCGGAGATTTCATCACCGCAAACTGTAAATGTGCCGCGCCGCAATATGGTTTTCGCGGTATTTTGAAGGGTTTTGAAAAAATAGGCTTTTACCGCGTCGGGGTTTTGAATGTTTTTGAGATTTGTATATACTTTTATGCAGGTTTCCTGCACCGCGTCCTCGGCGGTGTGGCGGTCGCGCAGGATCGCGCAGGCATAGCGGTACAGTTCCTGTGCATACAGTGCATACAACGCGCCGAACGCGTCCGCATTCCCGGACCTTGCGGCTTTGAACAACCGTTTTTCATTGGACTCCATAAAATGCCCCCTTGCTTTTCAAATCCCTTTCACACGAATAGACTATCACAGCGGCGAAAGTGTTGCAAGAAATTTCAAAAAATCAAAAATCCGTATACGCCGCGGGCGCATACGGAAAAAGTTTGTGCTTATATGCCGAGCAGTTGCAAAATGACGCCCGACACAACGGCGGCGACATAGAGAATGCCCAGTATTTTCAAATTCTCTTTCGGATTGCGGTTTTCTCGGAACAGCACCAACAATCCCGCGCCCGCGCCCGTGCAAAGCCCCGACACCACCGCGCCGAATTGCAACGCGCCTTCCAAATACAACTGCGTAAGAAGCACCGAGGCGGCGCAGTTCGGGATAAAGCCGAACAGGGCGGTTAAAAACGGCTGAAATACCGAATCGTGCAAGAGCAGAGTTTCTAACCGTTCCTGCCCCAAAAATTCCACCGCAAAATTCAAAACGAGTGTAATCAAAAACACAAACCCGAATATTTTTACCGTGTGCAACAACGCGGGGCGCAACACGCCGCCGTGTTCGTGACAGCCGCAATGCTCGTGGTCGCACAAATCCTTTAATTGTAAGTCTCTGTCTTTGTTTTTTCGGAACAGCAAATCTACCGCATACCCCGCCGCAATGCCCACGCATACTTTGACAAGGAACAGTTTCAAAATATCGGGTGCGGCAGATGGCGTGGCGGCGAGCAACAGCACCGCCTCGTCCGAAGTCGAAAGAAACACGGCGCAGAGCGTGCCGAGGGTAATCACCCCGCCCGCATACAGGTTGGCGCTCAACACCGAAAAGCCGCATTGCGGCACACAGCCGAGCGTTGCCCCTAAAAGCGGGCCTGCTTTGCCCGAACGGGCGAAAAAGCGGCTTAATTTTTCGCCTGCGTGGTGTTCCAACAGTTCAATAATGCAAAATGCCGCGAACAAAAACGGCAACATTTTGAGCGCGTCCGTGAGCGTATCCAAGAAAATTTCCGAAACGCCGCTTGCCGCTATGTGTATGTGTAACGCGTTTAAAAATTCGGTCACTTTCGGTTCTCCTTTTCTGCGCAATCGGCGCACAAGCCGTACAGCACGGTGCGGCTGCCGTCAATGACAAAGCCGTGGTCAGCGCGAATATGGGCGGAAAGTTCGTCTAAAAAATCGCATTCCGCGTGTAAAAGCGCGCCGCAATCGGTACATTTTAAATGGTAATGTGCTTTGCAGACCGCGCCGTTTTCCGCGAGTTGAAAGCACGCGCCGTTTCCGTTTGCCCCTGCGAATTTGCGCACAATGCCCTCCGAAAACAGTTTCTCTAACTGCCGATACACCGTGGTTTGCCCAACGGTTTCGCCCTTTTCTTTTAATAAGAAATAGACCTCCTCTGCGGTGAGGTGGCGTTCTTTGTTATCCTGTAACAAGGTGAGTATGCGGCGACTTTGCGCGGTTTGATATGCCATTGTTTTGCCTCTTCAAATCGAAATTGAAAATCATTTTCAGTTTGAATAGTATACAGCGGAAAGGAATATTTGTCAAGTACCTTACGGCGGGACGGATAGCAGTAGGGTAAGGTAAATTTTTATTTGTCATCCTGCGTGATAGCGAAGGATCTCAAAAGAAAAGTGTATCGAAAACGAGATTCTTCGCCTGACGGCTCAGAATGACAACGCGTAGGGAACGGTCTT
>CAMGGF010000206.1 GCA_946055445.1 uncultured Ruminococcus sp.
TACTATATTATAGGATTATTTCTTCCCAAACTTCTTTTAATTTTCGGCAGGATTGCAAAAATTCTTCCTTTTCTTTTTCTTCTAATTTCAGGCGTAGAACTTCGCGCACACCGTCACGCCCTAAAATGCAGGGCACACCCGCATACACATTGCCTATACCGTTGCCTGTATCCAACCGCGCCGAAACGGTCAATATACTGTTTTCGCCGCCGAAAACGGCTTTTACAATGCGCACAAGTGAAAGTCCGATACCGTAATACGTTGCACCTTTTACTTCAATAATTTGATATGCCGCGCGGCGAACTTCCGTTGCAATATTTTGTAAATCGTTTTCAGAAAAGGCTTGGTGCTCCGCAACCACTTCCCGAATCGGCTTTGTTCCGACGATTGCCTGCGACCAAGGGACCATTTCGCTGTCGCCGTGTTCGCCGATAACATACGCGTGCACATTTTTGGGGTCAACGGACAAATACGCGCCGAGCAAATACCGCAGTCTTGCGGTGTCAAGTGTCGTGCCGGAGCCGATTACCCTTGCGCTGTCAAAGCCGGACAAATGTTGCACCATTCGCGTCATAATGTCCACGGGATTGGTTGCGACCAAAAAAATTCCTTGAAAGCCCGAGGAGAGTATCGGGGAAATTATGCTTTCAAATACGGCTTGATTTCGTTTTAATAGCGAAATCCTGTCTTCTCCGGGCTTTTGTGAAACGCCTGCACAGATGACAACCATATCCGCATCGTGACAGTCCGTGTATTCTCCTGCAAAGATTTTCATATTTGTTTTGGCGAAGGCTAAACCGTGATTTAAATCCATTGCTTCACCAATCGCTTTTTCTCGGTTGATGTCCAGTAAAACCAATTCGTCGCAAATCCCTTCGCACAGTAACGCGTAAGCAAAACTCATACCGACAAACCCCGTACCGACGATAGCGATTTTTTTTGTAAATCCGTTGTCTTTCATACTTCCTCCGTTGTTTTACATTTTAATTTGAATATTGTATTTTTCCAACCAATAATTCATTTGTACGAAATAGGCAATCGTTTGCGGTGTGGTCATTAACTGCCCGTACCAAGGTTCAAGCACATCTGCGGTCATCAACCGCTGTAATGCTTCTCGTTTGGCAATGGCAAAAATCGGTGCATTTTCGTTATCCAACACTTTTTGCAGTTCAATGCGCACAGCGGCAAGATAGGCGGGATTGTGCGTTTTGGGGTAGGGGCTTTTTTTGCGCCACAAAATTTCTTCGGGCAACAAATCTTTTACCGCTTCGCGAAGAAGGCCTTTTTCATAGTGCTTGTAATCTTTATATTCCCACGGAACGGTGTATAAATACTCCGCAATCCGATAATCGCAGAACGGTACGCGCACTTCCAGCCCGCATGCCATACTCATTCGGTCTTTGCGGTCTAACAACGTTTGCATAAACCACTCTAAATTGAGTTTCATCATTTCTTTCATACGGCTTTCCGTGTCCGAAAGCCCTTGCATTTTGTCGGTGCGGCGCACGGTATCGATGTATTTTTCATAGACATAGTTTTCTGCGTCGATTTGCCGCGCCAAATCGTCCCGTAAGAATGTCATTCGGTATTTTGTGGATTGTGCCCACGGGAATCCGTCCGTCATACGAATGGTTTTGTCGCGATACCACGGATACCCGCCGAAGATTTCGTCTGCACACTCACCCGAAAGTGCCACTGTGCCTTGCTTTTTGATTTCGCGGCAGAACAGCAGTAAGGAACTGTCCACATCGGCCATACCGGGTAAGTCGCGCGCGTCCACCGCCGCATACAGCGCCTGCACCAATGCGTCGGTATCCAATTCGACCAAATGATTTTGCGCATGCAAATAATCGTTCATTATCCCCACAAACTGTGCGTCGCTGTTCGGCTGAAATTTACTGGTTTTGAAATATTTGTCATTGTCTTTATATTCGACCGTGAATGTGTGCAGTTGCTCACCGTGTGCATGAAAATATCTGTCCGCAACTGAAGAAATAATACTCGAATCAAGACCGCCCGAAAGGAATGTGCAAACAGGAACATCGGACACGAGTTGCCGTGTGATGGCGTCTGTAACAAGATAGCGTACATGTTCCACGGTTTGTTCCAAAGAGTCCGAAAAAGGCTTGTCGCGCAATTCCCAATATTTCGTAATTTCAAATCGATCAGGCGTGAAATATGCATAATGCGCGGGCGGCAGTTCTGAAATACTGCGAAAAATACCGTAGCCGGGTGTTCTTCCCGGACCGATAAACATCACTTCCGCAATGCCTTGTAAATCAACTTCGGGTTTTACCAATGCACTTGCCAGTAATGCTTTGATTTCAGACGCGAATAAAAAATGCGTATCGGTTTTCGCGTAGAACAAAGGCTTAACGCCGATTCTGTCACGCGCCATAAACAGAGATTTCTTGGCTTCATCCCAAATAGCAAAGGCGAAAATACCGTTAAAACGGTCTACGCATTTTTCGCCCCAAGCAATATAAGATTTGAGCAATACCTCTGTGTCACTATGTCCTGTAAATGTGTGCCCGCAGGCAAGTAGGTCTTTTCGGATTTCCTCTGTGTTATACAATTCTCCGTTGTATACAACGGTATAGCGATTGCCGTCATATACTGTTTGCATTGGTTGGGCGCCGTTTTTTAGGTCGATGACCGCAAGCCGTGTATGCAAAAGCGCCGCATTATCCGTGAAGTAGGCACCGCACGCGTCAGGACCGCGCGGCTCTAACACCTTCTGCATTTGTAAAAAGCGGTTTTGTTCATCTGCAATCGTACAACAGTAGGATACTGCTCCTGCAATTCCGCACATAAATTTGCCTCCTAAAATTTTCTTAATAGTATTTTATGCGGCAAAATGGGGCAAATGTCACAAGAAAAGGGGAGGGCAGTCATTTCTTGTGACTGCCCTCTATGCAAATGATTACAGATATTGCGCAATATCATCTGCAAGATTTTTTTCAATTTTGATTAACTCTTTCGCAATATCTTTGACGCGTTGTTCGGCATTTTGATATTGGTTTAAATACCGTTCTAAGGACTTTACCCCCATGTGGCAACCGTCAGTGACGAGGCCTGCAATGGTTTTGTCGCCGGGCTCCAAAACGGTTTTTACATTGGTTTTCATATAACTCATACCCTTGGCAATCGGGTTCGGCTCTGTGCTCTCTTCGCCGTACT
>CAMGGF010000207.1 GCA_946055445.1 uncultured Ruminococcus sp.
TCAGTACCTGAAATATAAGGTGCTGCGTGAAGTGGCGAGAATTGCGTTTGAGGGTGACGAATTCGAACTTGCCAACAGTTTTAACGATATTGCAAAGGTTGTCGCACCCGGTCCCAAAGCAACCATGCGTTGCTGCATTTATAAAGAGCGCGCAATTATTGCCGAGCGCATCAAAATGGCGTGCGGCGGCGACAAGGCAAACCCCAATGTGATTGAAGTCATTGACATTGCCTGTGATGAATGTCCGGCTTCCGGCTATCAGGTTTCGCAGGATTGCCGCGGCTGTATAGCACATCGCTGTGAAGATGTCTGCAAGCGCGATGCGATTACTTTTGATGAAAACCAAAAAGCGCATATTGACAAATCCAAATGCGTGGACTGCGGCGCGTGCGCCAAGGTGTGCCCGTATTCTGCAATTTCCAACTACAAACGCCCGTGCGAAAAAGCGTGCAAGGTCAAAGCCATTTCGATGAAAAATGACGAAATGCGTGCGGCGCACATCAACAATGACAAGTGCATTTCCTGCGGTGCGTGCGAATATATGTGCCCGTTCGGCGCGATTGTCGATAAATCGTATATTCTCGATGTCATCAGCATTCTCAAAAAGAGCGAAAAGAATACAAAATACAAAACCTACGCCGTGGTAGCCCCCTCCGTTTCGAGTCAGTTCACCTATGCAAAATTGGGGCAGGTGGTTTCCGCGATTAAAGAACTCGGCTTTTACAGCGTGGTCGAGGCGGCACTCGGTGCGGATATCGTTTCCTATTATGAGGCGCAGGAACTTGCCGAAAAAGGCTTTTTGACCAGTTCTTGCTGCCCCGCATTTGTGGACTATATCCACAAGAGTTTCCCGCAACTTGCCGACAAGATTTCCCACAACCTTTCCCCGATGGCGGCGATTGCAAAGTATATTAAAGACAACGACCCCGACTGTAAAATTGTCTTTATCGGGCCTTGCACCGCCAAGAAAAAGGAAATTCAGCAAGAGCGCGTCGGCGCGGTGATTGACTCCGTTTTGACCTTTGAAGAGTTGCAGGCGCTGTTTGACAGCCGCGATATGGATTTGTCGGAACTGCCCGAAGATGTGCTCGACAACGCCTCGTACTTCGGCAGAATTTTTGCCCGCAGCGGCGGTCTTCGCGATTCCGTTGCGCAGTCCATCAAAGAGCAGAATCTGGATGTGGACTATAACCCCATCGCCTGCGACGGTATTGAGGAATGCCGTTTGGCACTTTTGAAAGCGGCAAAAGGGGTGTTGCCCAACAACTTTATTGAGGGTATGGCGTGCGTCGGCGGCTGTATCGGCGGCGCAGGGTGCTTAACCCACGAGGCGCGCGACAAAGCAGAGGTCGATAAATACGGCAGAGAGGCAATGGAAAAAACCATTTCCGATGCCATCAGCGTGTTGAAATAAATTTTGGAAGCGGCAGTGCTTAGCGCATTGCCGCTTTTTGTATAAACTTAGAAATTTTTGCCAATCCTTTCTTAGCAAGACGAAAAATCTTGCACGAAAGGATTGAAACATATATGCAATATTTGAAACAGAAAGAAATTCGCCGGAAAATGGAATTGTCTTTGCTTTGCGGACTGATGATCACCGTGTTATTGAGCATTACCTCGTTCGGTGCCTCTTGCGGCAATATCCGAAACGAGGTTTTGCGTATGCATGTCATCGCAAATTCCGACTCCGAAGAAGACCAAGCCGTCAAACGCAAAGTACGCGATGCGGTACTCGCGGCAGGCAAAGAACTGTTTGACGGCTCTTTGACCGCCGCCGATGCCGAAACGGTTTTAGACAGCGAAAAACAAGTGTTACAGCAAGCCGCCGAAACGGTTTTGCGTGAAAACGGCTTTTCATACGGCGTGCGCGTCGAAATCGGTAAGGATTTTTTCAATACCCGTACCTATGACGGCAAAGTTACCCTGCCCGCCGGCGAATATGAGGCAGTGCGCGTCATTTTGGGTGAGGGAGAGGGGCAAAATTGGTGGTGTGTGATGTTCCCGCCGCTGTGTTTGCCCGCCGCCGAGGCAGAGGCGGAGATGGGCGATGTTCTCTCGGAACGCGAAGCGGAAATTACCGCGCGCAATCCGCGTTACGAAGCGCGGTTTAAAATTGTGGAGATTTTTGAAAAACTGTCCGAAAAAACCAAAGAATAAACCGCCGTTCGGTTGCTTTCGCCTTGACTTTCCCGCGTTTTTTGTTATAATCATTTTGACAAAATAATGCGGAGGATAAACCAGTGTTAAAATACAATATTATCCCGAAGCCGAACCGTTACCGGTCGCTTGAAGGCGCATATACCGTTTCTTCGGGCACGGAGGTGCTGTGTGCACAGGACTTT
The DNA here is from genome assembly GCA_946055445.1 of uncultured Ruminococcus sp. Lineage (GTDB taxonomy): Bacteria > Bacillota > Clostridia > Oscillospirales > Acutalibacteraceae > Fimenecus. Next base: position 2,343 of record CAMGGF010000207.1, read on the forward strand.
GTACCGGCAGGGAATTTTATTACGGATTATTTAAAAACCAAACCGATTGCGGGCGAGGGCACCATTAAAATCCGCAAAACAGACGGAATGTCGCCCGAAAGTTATACCTTAAAGGTGACTAACGAGGGCATTACCGTTACCGCTTCCGATGCGCGCGGCGCGTTTTACGGTGCGGTCACGCTCAAAATGATTTTGATGCAGGCACAAAAGCAGGACGGTAAAGCAACTGTAAACGGTCTTTTCATTGAGGATAAGCCGCACTACGGCTACCGTGGCTTGCAAATGGACGAAAGCCGCCACTTCTTCGGCAAAGAGGTTGTCAAACGCGTGCTTGACCAAATGGCAATGCTGAAACTCAACACATTGCATTGGCATTTGTCCGATGACCAAGGGTTCCGCATCGAAAGCAAGGTCTTTCCGCGTCTAAACGAAATCGGCTCTCGCCGCCAATATGCGGGCTTTAAAGGATTGGGTCTTGACTATCGCGGCGAGGAGTACTTCCACTATTACACACAAGACGAAATCCGCGAAATCGTTGCATATGCCAAAAAACTGTATATCGAGGTCATTCCCGAAATCGACATTCCCGGGCATACAAGTGCCATTTTGGCAGCGTATCCGGAATTGTCCTGCAAGGGGACAGAAACCGCCGTCAAATGCGAAAACGGGATTTTTGAGGAAATTCTGTGCGCGGGGAACGATGCCGTTTACGATTTTTTGGATAAACTGTTCGCGGAACTCTGCCCGCTGTTTGAAAGCCGCTGTTTCCATATCGGCGGCGATGAGGCGGCAAAAGGGCATAAAATTTGGGACACCTGCCCGAAATGTCAGGCGGT
>CAMGGF010000208.1 GCA_946055445.1 uncultured Ruminococcus sp.
CCTTTGTTGATGAGCATTAACAGCCCGTTCACGGCGCGCACGGCTTTTTGCACATCTTCCGCTTCGCCGCTGATTTTCAAATCCGACCCGCGGCTTAAAACCGTAACGCGAAACGCCTGTTCAATTTGGCGGATATTCTCATCAAAACTGCCGAACAGGCTAACCGCGTGCTCCATACGGTCAACGCTTATCATCTGTTCAAACAACAAACCACTCCCACACGAAAAATTCTGTTGAAATTTAATATATTATAGCACAGATTTTGTGATTAGTCACTAATTTTTTCCACAAAAATCTCCTGATTTACCCCGATTTCTTTTTCGCAAGTGATACAAGCACGCAACGAGGGCGCGCCGCCGTCATCGGAAAACGAAACCGTTTCTGCTTCGATGACGCCTTCCTGCCAAAGCGTCTTATATGCCGCAGCGAAGTTTTTAACGGCATAACGCAGGGCGTCAGTTTCGCTTTGCAAGGTGAAATCGCCCGCAAACTGCATCGCACGGTCATAAAACACGCCGACAGGCAGAGCCGTATCACCGTTGGACAGGTATTCGGCGGTACGGTAAGCGTTTTCGCCGGGTGTGCGCGACATCGGGATTTTCAGTCCGAAACAGTAGAGCGTTTTGCGCTCGTTTACAGCGGTACAGCGTAAAAACGGCTGTGCAGGCACACAAAACAGCAGATTTTTTTCAACGCGGGCATACACCCTGCCCTGCGCGCCTTTTAAGGTTTCGGAATTGTCCAGATTTTGCACAACACCTGCAATGAGCAAATCCCCTTTGAGTACCGCCGAACCGACAGGCAACGCCGCCGTGCCGGAAAACACCTCTATTTTGGTTAGTATGCCGTCTTCGCCGGCGATTATGTTTGCCGGCGTTTCGGTATCCAAAATTTCAGGCTGTGCGATTGCCTCGCGCACCTCTATCACGGCTTTGCAGTTATCTATATTGACTGCCGCCCAGGAAAGTGCGTCCAAGTTTTCCAACAAGCCGTCTGCCAAGATTTCGCTGTTGATCCGACTGCGGCGCACACCGATGTGCAACCCCATATTCTCTGTGATTTCCAAAATGGTTTCGGTCGGAATTTCGCTGTTGCCTGTCACTTCAATCGTCCAAATGTGCCCCGAGAGCACGGCAATCAGCAAAGCGGACACCGCTACGCCGCACAATAGCCCCACGCGTTTTTTGTTGCGGGAGGAAAAGAACGGCACGCCGCATTTTTCCGAAATGCGCACCTGTACCCCTGAGCGAAACGCCGCGGGGCGAATGCGTTTATAGGCGCGCACGGTGGTTTTGCCCGTGAAATAGTCCCCGTGGCTTTGCAAATCCCAAAGCGGAATATGATATTTCATGCACAAATTCAAAAAGCGCTCGGGAAAGCCGCCGCGCCCGACAAACACCACATATCCCATGATATTTCGCAACAGTTTTACAATCAGCAACGCCCTTCCCCCTCACTTGAACTCCACAGACCGGATATCGCCGTAGATTTCCGTTTGATTTTCGGAATACGCCCGAATGGTTAGGTTTTTGCCCTGAAACCGCAGTACGCACGCGCCTGCGTTTAACGCAATCGTGTCTTCGGTATATTCCAATACGCCCTTGCACCCGTCCACAACCGCTTCGCCGCCGCCGAGCATTTCAATATACGGCATATCGCGTATTGCTTTTTCGGTGATTTCCGTCAGCGCACCGGTATTGACTCGCCGTGCGGATTTGCTGTTTTGCTTACGCATTTGTGTCACCCCACTCATAGAAATTTATGCGCGCGCATATATTTTCAGTACCGAATTGTGACTAAAAAGGAGATTGCGTATATGCAAAAAGCAGTACGGGCGGGCGTGTACGGATTGTTTGCGCTTTCGTGCATCGGGGTATTCGTAAAACCCGCAGTTTGTGCGGCGGGGGTGCAAAATGCCCTGCGGCTGTGCGCAAAAACGCTTGTCCCTTCACTGTTTCCGTTTTTGGTGCTTTCAGGATTTTTTCTGCGTTCGGGGGTCTGTACGGTTTGCGGCGCGCGGCTTGCGCCGTTGACAAGGCGTCTGTTTCGCCTGCCGGGAGAGAGCGCAGGCGTTGTGCTGTTGTCGATGCTCGGCGGGTTTCCCGTCGGCATAAAAATGACCGCGCAACTGTTCAAAGACGGCGTAATTACACAAAAACAGGCGCAAAAAATGTGCCTGTTTTGCTTTAATGCAGGGCCTGCCTTTGTGATTTCCGCCCTCGGTGCAGGGGTTTACGGCAGTACACGCATCGGGTTTTTGCTGTACGGCGCGCTGTGCCTTTCCGCCTGCACGCTCGGGTTACTTTTACGGTTTACGGACCAAAAATCCGCAAAAGACGAGCCAAAATACGACAGCCGCGTTGTACGCGTACAGTTCTCGGCAGCGTTTACGAAATCCGTCAGCGACGCATTACAGACCACTTTGCAGATTTGCGCTTGGGTGGCGTTGTTCGGCGGCGTTTCGGCAATGGTGGAAGCGCTTCCCCTGCCGGAAAGCATACATCTGCTGTTTCTGTGCATCACGGAAGTGACAAACGGCGCGGTTGCCGCCGCCGCGCATCTGCCGTTACCCGCCGTTGCCGCGGTTGTATCGTTCGGCGGGCTTGCCGTGCACTGTCAGGTGCTTGCGGATTTACTGCAATGCCGCGTCCGCGCAGTCCCGTTTTTCACAGCGCGAATCGGCGGGGCTGTACTTGCGGCACTGTACTGCTTTATTTTGCTCAAAATCTTCCCGTGTGAAGTCGGTGTATTTGCAGGCAGTACGCCGTTGACGCACGCCGCAGCATCGGTTTCCGTGCCGGCAGGCGCGGCACTTTTGCTTTGTGCCGTTTTGTTTTTGTGGGAGGTTGAAACCAAGAAAAAAGTATGCTACAATACGGATAAGGTGAGGGGGTTTGAGAATATGGAAAAAAACGGCAAAATCGAAATCGCACCGAAATGTGAATACTGCGTGCACGCACGCCCCTCCCCTGACGGGGAAACCGTGCTTTGCCCCAAAAAAGGTGTAATGGAAAAGGACAGCAAATGCCGCAAATACAAATATGACATTTTGAAACGGCGACCGAAAAAAAAGCCGAAATTACAGGAATTTTCGGCAGAGGATTTTGAGTTATAAATTATAAACAGAAAAAAACGGACGGTTTGCAAACCGTCCGTTTTT
>CAMGGF010000209.1 GCA_946055445.1 uncultured Ruminococcus sp.
GTGGTTTTGCCCGCGCCGTTGTAGCCGATGAGCCCGTACAAAGAGCCGTCGCCGACCGTAAAACTGATGTCGTTGATTGCCGTAAACGAACCGAATTTTTTGGTTACGCCTTGTACTTCAATCATTGTATTACCTCCTTTAAGCTTCCTACAAACCCACTATACCCTATAAAGGAACACTTTGTCAATGAAAAACACCGCATTGTTACTTTCTTGTAAGAATGCGGTGTCGGATTTCGGCAAATTGTTAATTTTTTCGTAAGAATTATGCGCCGTAAGCGGCTTCTCCGTCGGTTTTTTCGAGCGTCACGCGGCAAAGCACACCGGGGGCGGCGGTTTCGCTTTCAAAATACACGGGAATATAATTCGCGGTGTACCCGAAATGCAAACCGTTTTCGGTTTTTTGTTCGCAAAGCACTTCCACGGTTTTGCCGATTTGATTTTGCAAAAATGCGGCGCGAAGTTCGGCGGCAACTGCCAAAAGTTCGGCGGCGCGGCGTTCTTTGACGGCTTTTTCAATTTGGTCGGGGAACGCGGCCGCGCGTGTGCCTTCGCGCACGGAATACGGGAACACATGGATTTTTTCAAAACCGATTGCTTTTGCAAATTCCACGGTTTCTTTGAAATCTGCTTCGGTTTCGCCCGCAAAACCCACCATAATATCGGTGGTTATAGTACAATCGGGAAACGCAGTGCGGAGTTTCTCGGCGAGTTCGGCGTATTGGGCCGCCGTGTAATGGCGGTTCATACGCTGTAAGGTGCGGTCGCACCCGCTTTGCAAGGAAATATGAAACTGCCCGCAGAGTTTCGGCAGTTTCGAAAGTTCGGCAATCACCTCGTCGGTGATGTGGTCGGGTTCTAACGAGCCCAACCGCACGCGCACAACACCCGACGGTGCGCACGCCGCCGCCACAGCGTCGGTAAAGCGCTCGCCGCTGTCTTTCCCGTAGGCGGAAAGGTTAATGCCCACAAGCACAAGTTCACGGTAGCCTGCCGTGCTTAAAGTTTGCGCTTCCTGTTCGATTTCGGCAATCGGCTTTGAGCGCACGCGCCCACGCGCAGTGGGAATAATGCAATACGAACAAAAACGGTCACAACCGTCCTCAATCTTCAAAATGGCACGGGTACGCTCGTGAAAATCCGTAATCGGCGCACCGAGAAACGGCTCACCGCTTTTGTGTTGTTCCACGGCAACCTGCCGCGTTTGCGTTTGCAGGTATGCACGCAGTTTTTGGGGCAAAGTCACATTGTTTTTATTGCCGATGACAATATCCGCCGCCGTGAGTGCAGTCGCCGCATCGGGAAATGCCTGTGGCATACAGCCCGTAAGCACCACGACGCTTTCGGGGAAATTGCGTTTCAGCCGCCGCACCAACTGCCGCGTTTTACGGTCGCTTTCGGCGGTCACGGTGCAGGAATTGACCACGAAAATTTCCGCTTCGCTGTCCTGCAAAGTGATTTCGTAGCCGTTTTTCAAAAGTTGCTCCGTGATTTCCTCGGTTTCATATTGGTTGACCTTGCAACCGAGTGTATAGAATTTGACTTTCATAAAAACCTCTTTTGCCGCTTGGATAAATACAGTGAAATCCGTTCATACTGTTAGCGGTGATACGATGAAAAAATTTCGGGAATATTTTTGCGTGTATACATGCGGGGCGTTTCTTTACTGCCTTATCGAAGTACTGTTCCGCGGATTTACGCATTGGACCATGGGGCTGACGGGCGGCGCGGCGCTTTTGGGTGTTTACCGCATCAATGAAAAATGCAAACACCGTCCGCTGTGGCTTCGCTGTACCCTCGGTTGTTTGCTGATTACGCTGTTGGAACTGACGGTCGGGTTACTCGTCAACCGTCTGTTTCATTGGAATGTGTGGGATTACAGCGAAAAGCGGTTGAATTTGTTTGGGCAGATTTGCCCGCTATTCTCATTTTTTTGGTTTTTGCTGTGCTACCCTGCCTGCTTTTTGTGCAAGGGACTCAAAAAGCATTTCTGCAAATAATCACGCGGTAAATACGGACTGTAAAAAGGCGAAAGCGTCGTCAATCCACCCTTCGGCGTCCGTGCCCGCCGCGAGACCGATGCCGTGGCCGCCGTGTTCGTACAAGTGCAAATCACACCGCACGCCTTTTTCGTCGAGTGCATTTTTGAGCATCACGCTGTTTTCATACGGCACGGATTGGTCATCTTTGTTGTGCCAAACAAATGTCGGCGGATAATTTTCGGTCACGCGCTTTTCAACCGAAGCGGCACTTTGCTCGTTTTGCCCCGAAAGAAGCCCTAAAAAGCGGCGGCGCGACACGGCGTGCGTCAGTTTGCCCATGGTAATTACGGGGTAGCAAAGCACCACCGCCGACGGTTGAATACCGTACAGCACACCGTTGTATTCTTTGTTGAAATAGTCATATTCCACCGAAAAGAATGCTGCCAAATGCCCGCCTGCCGACGAACCCATCAGCGCGAGGTTTTGACTGTCCAACGCCCAATCTACGGTATGGCTTCGAATAAACTGCATGGCGCGGGCAACATCTTCCATCGGTGCGGGATAGCGTGCCGCCGCGCCCACGCGATACCACAACACAAAGGCATTGTACCCGTGCGCGTTGAAATATTCGGCAAAGGGCTTGCCCTCGTTAAAATCGGAAACCATAGAATATGCCCCGCCGGGTAAAATCAGCACGCTCGGTGCGTGATTGCCGACAACATAACAATCTAAACGCACCGCCTTTTTATTCGGCGTGACCTTACATTCTTTTTTATCATACAGCAAATGTGTTTCCATAGCGCGTTCTTCCCTTCGCGTAAAAATACGGTTTTATCGTATCATATTTCGCGGTGTTCTTCAACTGCCTGCCGTTCGATTTTTCGCATCTTTCGAAATTCCTTCGCCACCATAACACCCGAAAGCACCGCCGCAACCAAATCCGCAAGCGGGCCTGCGTACATTGCGCCGTCTAATCCGAAGAAAATCGGCAACAAAAGTAAAAGCGGCAACAGGAAAATCACTTGCCGCGTCAGCGACAGCAAAATGCCCTTGGTTGCTTTGCCGATGGAAGTAAAGAAATTCGAGGCAATCGGCTGTATCGCGTCTAAAAACATCGCCATCAAAAACACGCGGATATACCGTTCGGCAAA
>CAMGGF010000210.1 GCA_946055445.1 uncultured Ruminococcus sp.
ATTACATTAAAATTCGCTATGCCAAAAGCGATGTGCTGTATGTGCCCGTCACACAACTCGATTTGGTGTCGAAGTACATCGGCCCGCACGAGGAAAGCGGCAGAACGGTGAAATTAAACCGCATCGGCGGCAAGGAATGGGAGAAAACCCGTTCGCGTGTGCGCACGGCGGTTAAAGATATGGCAGACCAACTTATCGCGCTTTACGCCAAACGCCAAAACACCGCAGGATATGCGTTTTCACCCGATATTGATATGCAAAGCGACTTTGAACGCCGCTTTCCGTATGACGAAACCGCCGACCAACTGCGCGCGATTGACGAAATCAAGGGGGATATGGAAAAACCCTACCCGATGGACCGTCTGCTTTGCGGTGATGTCGGCTTCGGCAAAACCGAAGTGGCACTCCGCGCGGCATTCAAATGCGCGGCGGACGGCAAGCAGTGCGCCATTTTGGTGCCGACTACGATTTTGGCACTGCAACACTACCGCACGATATTAAATCGGTTTGAAGGATTCCCCGTCAACACCGAAATGATTTCGCGTTTTCGCACCCCACGCCAACAAGCGGCGATTTTAAAGGATTTGCGTTGCGGCAATATTGATATCCTTGTCGGCACACACCGTCTTGTTTCCAAAGATGTGCAGTTTAAAGATTTAGGATTGCTGATTGTCGACGAAGAACAGCGGTTCGGTGTGGCGCAAAAAGAAAAACTCAAAGAACTGTTCCCGACGGTCGATGTCTTAACTCTTTCCGCAACCCCCATTCCGCGCACGCTCAATATGGCGATGACGGGCATTCGCGATATGTCGGTGATTGAAGAAGCGCCGCAGGACCGCTACCCCGTGCAGACCTATGTAGTGGAGTACGATATGGGCATTCTTTTGCAGGCGATGGAGAAAGAACTCCGTCGCGGCGGGCAGGTGTATTTTCTGCACAACCGCGTGGAAACCATTGACAAACGCGCAGCGGAAATTGCCGAATTGTTACCCGAAGCACGCGTTGCCGTGGCACACGGCAAAATGGCGGAGGACGAACTCGGCGACATTTGGCGGCGGCTGTTGGAGGGCGAAATCGACATTCTCGTCTGCACCACGATTATCGAAACGGGTGTAGATGTGCCCAACTGCAACACGCTGATTATTGAAGATGCCGACAAATTGGGGCTTGCCCAACTGCATCAAATCCGTGGGCGCGTCGGCAGAAGTGCCAGACGGGCGAGCGCGTATTTGACGTTTACGCGCGGTAAGGAACTTTCCGAAATCGCCAACCGCCGCCTGTCTGCCATTCGCGAGTACACCGAATTCGGGTCCGGCTTTAAAATTGCAATGCGCGACCTTGAAATCCGCGGCGCGGGCAATGTTTTGGGCGCGCAACAGCACGGCCATATGGAAGCGGTCGGGTATGATATGTACTTGCAACTGTTGGGCGAGGCGGTCAGCGAAGAAAAAGGCGAGAAAAATCCCTTACAGCAAAAAGAGTGCTTAATCGATATGCAAATCGATGCGCACATTCCGGAAACCTATATTGACACGGTCGGGCAACGCCTTGCGGTGTACCGCCGCATTGCGGACATCAGAAACGGGGAGGACGCGGCAGATGTGCGTGATGAACTGCGCGACCGCTACGGCGAAATTCCGCGCTCGGTGGAAGGGTTGATTGATATTTCCCTGTTGCGCAACACCGCGTCTGCAAAGGGCATTTACGAAATCGGGCAAAAAGGGCAAAGCGTGCTTTTGTATGTGCACGAAATGGATACTTCGATGGTGCTCAATCTTTCGGGCGCCATGCGCGGCAGAATTTCGGTTGCCGATTTCGGCAAAAAGCATATCGCCGTAAAAATTGCCGACAACCAAATGCCGCTGGATACTTTAAAAGAAGTGTTTGGGTATTTGACGAATTGAGGTTTTTCTATGCATATTGTAGTGGCGCCTGACGCGTTTAAGGACTGCCTGTCCGCCGAGGCGGTATGCGAGGCACTTCAAAACGGCATTTTCAAAGCAAATCCCACCGCCGAGGTTCTTTGTGTGCCGCTTGCCGACGGCGGCGAGGGCACGGCGGATTGCTTTGCAGCGGCAACAGGGGGCAAGCGCGTTTTTTTACAGGTGAAAAATGCCTACGGTGCGCCGAAAACGGCGCAGTATATTCTCTCTGCCGACCGAAAAACCGCCCTTGTGGAAATGGCACAGGCATCGGGCATACAGGGGATAGATAAAAATTGTCTATGCACAAAAAATGCCTCAACTTACGGCACAGGCGAACTGATTTCGCACGCGGTAAAGCAAGGCGCCGAGCAGATCATTGTCGGCTTGGGCGGCAGTGCCACCACCGACGGCGGTATGGGCGCGCTTTCGGCGCTCGGGGCACGGTTTTTAGATGCAAGCGGCGAGGCACTCCCGCCAATCGGGGCGAATATGGCAAAAGTTGCGGCAATCGAAGTGCCGAAAAATCCGCTTTTCAACGGCGAAATCCGATTTACATACGCCTGCGATGTGCAAAATCCGTTTTACGGTGAAAACGGTGCGGCGTTTGTGTTCGCGCGCCAAAAGGGTGCGACCGATGCGGAAATTGCGGAATTAGACGGCGGACTTCGCAATTTGGCGGCGCAGTATTACACCGCTTTTCACCGCGATATTGCAAATGTGCCCTCGATGGGCGCGGCAGGCGGACTTTGCGGCGGACTGTTTGCCGCATTCGGCGGTACGGTGCAAAGCGGATTTGAAATGCTTGCGGATTTGACCGATTTGGAACGGAAAATTGCCGCGGCGGATTTGGTTTTGACGGGCGAGGGCAGAACGGACAGCCAAACTGCGTTTGGCAAACTCCCTGCACGCGTAAGGCAACACGCCGCAAAATACGGCGTGCCGTGCGTGTTGATTTCGGGGGATATTGCACCCGATTTTGACGCGGCAACGGCAGGCTTTTCAGCGGCAATTCCACTGAAAAACCCCGAAATGACTGCCGATTATTCCATTTCGCACGCAACAGAGTTGTTGGAAAACGCAGTTTTTACATATTTGAATGCACAAAACACTTGAAATGCAATCGTCTGTTTCCATCGAATGTGTGAAATTTTTATTTATCACACAATCGTAGGGGCGGATGCCTCATCCGCCCGCGGACA
>CAMGGF010000211.1 GCA_946055445.1 uncultured Ruminococcus sp.
GTATGGCAAGATTTTTAACGCAGTTCAAGCGGAAATATACCGTTTTAAACCATATTGTGTTCGACTCTCCTCACCTTAAAGAAAAACAGGCTGTTTCCAGCCTGTTTTTTTAGAATACTTCTTATTCTTCCGAAAGCAACATTCGGTCATTGTCAAGCACCTTGCCCGCTTTTTCTTTATATGCTTCCAAAAGTTCGGGCAGGGTCATTTTTTCGCGCGCCTCGCCTTGCAAATCGAGTACGATTCTGCCGCTTGCCAACATAATCGTGCGGTTGCCTGTTTGCAGTGCCTGATTGATGTTGTGTGTAATCATCATGGTGGTGATGTTGTGTTCTTTCACAATCTCTTTCGTAATTTCCATCACCTTTTGCGCCGTGACGGGGTCCAGTGCGGCGGTATGCTCGTCCAAAAGCAGTAATTTCGGCGTGACCATCGTGCTCATCAGCAGTGTGACCGCCTGCCGTTGCCCGCCCGACAACTGCCCCATTTTGGTGCGCATACGGGTTTCCAGACCCATATCGAGTTTTTCGAGTTTTTCGCGGAAATAGTCCATATCTTTTTTGCGGTGTGCCGACGAAAGAATGTTGCGCGTTGCTTTCGAGTAGGCGAGCGACATATTTTCTTCGACGGTAAGGTCGGGCGCAGTGCCTTTCATCGGGTCTTGGAAAATGCGCCCGATGTTTTTGGCGCGGAGATGCTCTTTTTGATAGGTGATGTTTTCGTTATCCAGCAAAATTTTGCCGCTGTCGCAGAGAAAAGTGCCTGCAACGGCGTTAAACAGCGTGGATTTCCCTGCACCGTTTGAGCCGATTACCGTAACGAAATCACCGTCATGCAAATGCAAAGAAAGGTCGCAAAGCGCAGTGTGCGCATTCGGCGTGCCCTTTAAAAAGGTTTTGGTGATGTTTTGCAGTTCAAGCATTTTTGCGCGCCTCCCTTTTTGTGCGTGCTTGCGCCAGTGCTTTGCGTATGGCGGGCACGGCAAGCGTAATGCCGACAATCACAGCCGACAGCAATTTTAACGCGTCTGCGGTAAAGAAATTGGTTTTCAGCGCCAGCGCAATAATCAACCGATACAAAACCGAGCCGACCGCCGCCGAGATAAGTCCTACCGCAAGCGAGCGTTTCCCGAACAGCACTTCGCCGATAATGACCGATGCAAGCCCGACCACAATCATACCACTGCCGCCGTTGATGTCTGCGAAACCACCTGTTTGGGCGATTAACCCGCCCGAAAGCGCCACCAACGCATTGGCAATGGCAAGCGCCGCAATTTTGGTGGTATTGGTATTGATGGAAGAAGCGCGCACCATATCCTCGTTGTTGCCTGTGGCGCGAATGCAAAGTCCGAATACCGTGCGGAAAAAGAGAATGAGCAAAAAGATAAGTAGAGCGCAAATCAAAAAGACGGCAACGGTTTTGAGCAAGTCTTTGTCGGCGTTCGGAAACAGCGTAAATAAAAATTCATAAAACCGCGGTTTGCCGAGTAAGGTCACATTGGGCATACCCATAATTTGCATATTCACGGTGTAAAGCCCACTCATTGTCAGAATACCTGCCAAAATCGGGTGAATGCCGGCTTTGGTTTGCAAAAATCCCGTCACACAACCTGCCGCCGCGCCGCAAAGCGTTGCGGCAAACAGCGCCGCAAACGGATGCCCCGCCACACAGAGCACAGCCGAAACCGCCGCGCCGAGTGTAAAACTGCCGTCTACGGTTAAATCGGGAATATTCAGCACGCGAAAGGTGATATACACCCCAAGTGCCAATAACGCATATTGCAACCCTAACAACAGGGCGCTGCTGACCATTGTCATAAAATCACCTGAAAATTAAAAATACAAGTTCGGGCAGTCTCAAGACTGCCCGAACAAATGCGTTGTATAGAGTCTTTAGCCCATTACAATATAATTGTCGCCGCTCGGCACGGTGATGCCGAGGGTGTCCGCCGTTGCCTTGTTGATGACATACTGGAATTCTTCCATTGACACGGCGGGAACTTCCGAAACTTTCTTGCCGCGGAGAATTTCGTCTGCCATTTCCGCAGATTTTTGCCCGAGTTGGGTGTTGCTGCAACTGACGCATGCCAACGCACCGGATTTGACCATCACGGGGTCAGAGCCGAATACGGGGATTTTCTTGTCGGTTGCCGCTTTGACAACTTCGGTCATTGCGGTCTGCACGGTGGAGTCAATCGGTACATAAATTGCGTCTACATCGCCCGCCAAAGACTGTGCTGCCTGCGCGACTTCGGACGAGTTTGCAACGGTAACTTCCTTGTAAGTGTAACCGTTTTGTGAAAGATATGCTTTTGCCTTTTCAGCGGTCTGCACAGCGTTCTGTTCGCCCGAGCAGTACAGAATACCGATGTTTTTCACATTGGGCGTCAATTCTTTTGCCAGCGTGAAAATACGGTCCACAGGAACGATGTTCGAAGTGCCTGTTGCGTTTTTGTCGGGTGTTTCCATCGTCGTTAAAATGCCCGATGCCACGGGATTGGTCACGGAAATGAATACCACGGGAACATTCAATTCCTGGTTGACAACCGCCGCGGTTGCCGGCGTTACAATCGGAACAATCAAATCGTAGTTGCCGTCTTTGAGCCCTGCGCAAATGGTTTGCAGGTTGCTCTGGTCGCCCTGTGCATTGAGAATGTCGAATGTCATTTTTGCCTCGTCATAGCCGAGTTCGCGCATTCTTTGAATGAATGCTTCGCGCATTTCGGTGAACGCGCCGTTGTCCGCCAACTGTACCACCGCGACTTTATACACCTTGTCGGTGTCGCGCGGGGTGTCTGTGTCCGTGTTGTTCGTCACTTTGCCGCAGGCGGTAAATACGCCGAGTAACAATACAAGTGCCAATACAATAGAGAGAGCCTTTTTCATTTTCTTTTCCTCCGAAAAAAATATATTTTTCGTCAGTTGGTGAAACCGATTTGGCTTGCGCCGCCCCGAGTTCAAAATAAAAAACCTGCCCTTGCAAAAACAAGGACAGGTTGAAATTCTAAACCTGCGGTACCACCTTGATTGACGACAAAAACGCCGCCCACCTTTACGGAATACTGACATATTCCTCTTTCTGTAACGGGAAAGTGCCGTTGCATCTTTTCAATGCACCCT
>CAMGGF010000212.1 GCA_946055445.1 uncultured Ruminococcus sp.
GCTGACCGCAAGAGATAACATCATTCAATCTGCCACGGCGTTCGGCTTTAACGGTAGATTTTTCTGGTGCGCGTATATGTTTTTTGCCTACAAAGGCGTTGAAAACCTATTTGACCAACAAAGTGTTTCCCGAAAAGCACGGTTTCGTGCGCTCGTGGGATTTTTACCGTTTTCAGGTTTCGTTGCGGCAGTCAACTTACTGCTTTGCTACGGCGGCATACTGCTTTACAACCACGATTGCCAAACACAGATATTGCAAAACAGCAGCGCTGTCTTTTGGAAATACTGCCTGATTTCCGACGCGGAAATCCCGTGGCATTTGTTTTTTGGGCTGACGGGCTTTTCGGAATACGGCAGTGCGGCGTTTCTCATCGCACTCGGGTTACTCCTTTACGCGCTGTCGGTGATGCGCGGTATGCTGTTTGGTGTGTTGCTTGCGCGCTTGTTCCATAAACTGCCGCGGCGCATCGCCTTTTTGCTCGCGCTCGGCGGCACGGCGATTTTAGCCGGCGTATGCGTTTTGATTACCGTGCAAAGTTCTGCCACCGACGCTTATTTTTGGGGACTTGCGGCAGGTTCTTTCCTCTTTGGCAACGGCGGCGCGAACGCAACGCTGTCGGTGCTGTTTGCCGATGTCTATATGCTGTGTCTGTACCTTATCCTCTTGCGGCTGACAGACGGCACGGTTTTTCGCAACAAATCAAATTTCCGTAGACAAATTACACGCGCGGCAATCGGGTTCGCGCTGATTTTGGTGCTCGGTGTTTGTAATGTGCTTTTGTGCACGCCCACACTTGTCAATGCATTGGAACGCACAAAAACATTGCACACGGACAACACAGGAAAGCCTGTCGCAGAATACACTTACACGCCGGACGAACGGGCGTTTCGGCTTATCAACCTGCAAAAAGAATTCGCATTGCCCGCCTACCGTATTTCGTGCCTTTCGGCGCTTGCGCAGAATTATTATGTAGACGGCACGCTCGAAACCCTACCCTATGCGGATGGTGCGGCTGTTTTTGACGAACTTTTACAGACCTTTGATGACAGAAGAGTTGACCAATTAACGGTTGATTTTTCGCTGTTGTACCCCACGGCGGACACTTTTGCGCCCGTGGAAAACGCCAATACCCCGTACGAGGAAAAATCAGAGATTTTGGCAAACGCTTGTTTATATTTTTCCAAACACGGTGACATCGAACGCGCCAAACGCGCATACGAAGCCGTTGTTCAGCCTGACTTTCTAATTGAACGCCGACGCCATGATATTTTTATGTGTGCAGCGACACTCAACTGCATCACGCTTTATTCTGACAGCGAGCAAGACCGTTTGTGGGTCGCAGAGCAATTTGACGCGCTCGCCGACATCACAGAAAAAGCCCAATACGAGTACAGCGATTCGGACAATGCAAGATTTCGCCAAAGCGCCGCAGAACTGCGCGGGGAAGAAGTTCCCGACAGCGAAACGGAACCCGAGGGCATGGATTTGTAAGGAGGGAAAAGGAAATGAAGCAAAAGCAAGGTATTCTTTACCTATACAAAGACTTTTTGCCGATTTTTGCGGTGTTTGAGGGGTTTTATATTCTGATTGCGTACCTCGGCTTGCCGATTATATCGACAATCGACGCACCGGGATTTTTACGGTGTTTTGCATCGGTATTCCCCTTTCCCGCCTGCATTTGCGCGCTGTATACCATGGCAAATTTCCGAAAGCACAACAGCACCTTGCGGCAATGCGGGCTGACCGCCCGACAAACCGTACGGGCATTTTATGCGCTGAACGCGAGTGCGTTGCCATTGACAGCGTTACATATCGGCATTGCGGCGCTTCTTTGCCGCCTGCCGAAAACACCCGTAGACTTTTGGCAAATGCTCGCCATTCCCGGCGAAAGTGCCGCGTATTTGGGGCGCGACTTTACGATGTTCACCGTGTTAAAGGTGCTTTTGAACACGGTTTGCCTTTGCGCATTGGGTCTGTTCCTCGGCGTAGCGTTTTGCAGGCTCGGCAAAATCAAACGGCTTGTACTGCTCGCCTGCAATGCGGTTGCGCTGTACTTTGTCGGCTTTTTGAGTCTGCAAGCCTATATGCCAAACATGCCGATAGAGTTACTGTATGCACTGATTCTCGCCGATCTCAGCCTATTCCCGCTGATGTCGCTCGTTCTCACGCGGGGCGCACTGTTTTTCCTATTGCTTTGCGGCGTAAAGTATATGACCGCGGATTTGCCTATTTACGCACAGGGAAAAAGCCGCCGCAAAAAACAGAAGGAATTACACGCCAAAAAGAAGAAAGGCCGCGACTTGCTTTCTGTCGCGATTGCGCTTACCGTGCTTTGCTTTAGTTTCCATTTCACGGTACTATCCGCCGCCTCGGTAACCCTGTTGGAGGGCGGTTACAATTACATTACCTACCAATACCGTCCTTGCAAAAGCGTGGAAAACTTATTGAAACTGCAACTGCACTGCGTACCGCCGAAATATCGGCTGACGATTTATGACCATTTATTGCGTACATATGCGTACCCCGGCGTGGAATACGATTTTTCCGACACAAGCGAAAACGAAACGCTTTACGAAGCGTGCTTTGCGCTCGCCGAGGAAGTCCCCGAAAGCATAAGCATTCAAAAATCGCCGTATGCCAATCGATTGTATTTTCCTCCCCATGTTTTGACAGACAAAAACGGGACAGAGCATATTACACAGTTAGATTACAACCTGTATAGCCTCTACTGTATCACACTGTATCAAAACGGCAAGGTGCAGGAAGCCAAAGACGCGTATTTAGAAAACTATGGAAAAAACACTTCTTTTGTTTCTTATCGCGGCTTTTTACGGTATCTGTTGGAAACAGAGACTGTCCCGCAAGCAGATAAGTTGTGGGCAAAAGAGCAAGCATACCGCCTTGCGGACGATATAGAAGCCCACCAAGAGATATATGTGGAAGAAACAGATGCATTTGAACGCGAAAATCCGTACAACACGGCGCATTTGCTCGGCGCAGAGTATGTTCCTATACAAACTGCCAAATCCTTGCGTGAACTTGCCGACGGCGTGTAAGGTGAGGGGAGTTGAACCCGATATGGTTTAAAACGGCATATTTTTGCCTAAA
>CAMGGF010000213.1 GCA_946055445.1 uncultured Ruminococcus sp.
CCGTGCACTCGTTTTACCCCGATGCGGTCAGCGCGCAGTACGGCCTGCAAGAGGGCGACCGTTTTGTGGAAATTGAGGGGCACCGCATTTGGTCGGAAAAAGATTTAGGCTTTTTAATGAGCCGCAGCAGTGACGGCGTTTTGGATTTTGTCGTCGAGCGCGACGGCGCGTTGGTAGAACTCAACGATGTGCATTTTGCTACCGAAGAATACGAGGGCGTCACCTTCATTCGCTATGATTTTTCTGTTGTCGGCAAAGAGCCGACCTTCGGCAGTGTTCTCAAAAACGCATTTACACAGTCGGCGTCGATTGTGCGGATGGTCTATTTGAGTTTGTTTGATTTGGTGACGGGGCGGTACGGTATGTCGCAAATGGCAGGACCCGTCGGCACAATGGATATGATTGCCGATGTCACCGCCGAGGCGGCGTCTTCGGGCAGTTTGGAAGGGTTATTAACGATTATGGCATTTATCACCATCAATGTGGGCGTGGCGAATTTACTGCCTCTGCCGGCACTTGACGGCGGCAGATTGCTGTTTTTGATTATCGAAGCGGTGCGCAGAAAACCCGTCAACCCGAAATATGAGGGTTATGTGCACGCAGCAGGGTTTATTCTGCTGATGTTGTTGATGGTCGCGGTGACTTTTAACGATATTTTGCGCATTGCGCGCGGGGGATAATCGTAGTGCCGCCGCAAAAACAAAACCATCGACAGTTGCGGCGTTTTGCGAATTGCATTTTTTTAAACAAGATACACACAAAATAAATAGGTGATGGTATGACAGAACGAAGAAAATCCCGTCAAGTCACGGCGGGAAACCTGAAAATCGGCGGCGGCGCGCCTATCAGCGTGCAGTCGATGCTCAATGTGTTGGCAGATGACATCGAGGGCAATGTGCGGCAGGCAAAGGCGTTAGAAGCGGCGGGCTGTGACATTGTGCGGTTGACCGTACCGAATAAAGAAGCGGTTAAAACCCTTGCCGCAGTGAAAGAAGCCGTTTCCATTCCCGTGGTTGCCGACATTCACTTTGATTACCAATGTGCGCTTGAAAGCGTGGCGGCAGGGGTGGACAAAATCCGTATCAACCCCGGGAATATCGGCGCAGAGGACCGTGTCAAAGCGGTGGCGGATGCCTGCCGCTTACATAATGTGCCCATTCGTATCGGCGTCAATTCCGGCTCGGTCGAAAAAGAGATTTTGGCAAAATACGGCGCGCCCACGCCCGATGCGCTGTGCGAAAGTGCGCTGCGGCACGCCGCGTTATTGGAAAAATACGATTTTCACGACATTGTAATTTCCATTAAATCTTCCAATGTTGAACGAATGGTTGCGGCATACCGCAAAATGGCAACGCTGTGCGACTATCCGTTGCACTTGGGCGTGACGGAGGCGGGTACCGAGCGTATGGGGCTTATCAAGTCCGCTGCGGGGATCGGCGCACTGCTTTTAGACGGCATCGGCGACACCATTCGCGTGTCCATGACCGCCGACCCTGTCAAAGAAATCGCCGCAGGGTTTGATATTCTCAAAGCCGTAGGCTTAAAAACCGACTGCCCGCAAATTGTGTCCTGCCCGACTTGCGGCAGAACGAAAATTGACATTATCTCGCTTGCAAACGAGGTGGAACGCCGCCTTTCGACTTGCCGCAAACCCATTACCGTAGCGGTGATGGGCTGTATCGTCAACGGTCCGGGCGAGGCGAAAGAAGCGGACATCGGCATTGCCGGCGGCGACGGGTGCGGCTTGCTGTTTAAAAAGGGCGAAATTGTCCGCAAAGTTCCTGAAAATGAAATTGTGGACGCATTGATGGAAGAAATTGAAAGCATATAAGTTAGAGAGAGATTATGACAAAGTTTTACGACCTGTTTCCCGATTGCAAAGGGCAACTTGAAAATTATGATATTATTTTGAACGCCGCAATAGTGGAAAGTATAGAAAATTGCAGCGAAAAGCGCGTTTTAACGCTGACCGTGCGGTTTGACCGCTTGGTGTCGGCGCGTTCGCTTGCGGCAATTTGCGCGGTGCTCAGCGATGCACTCGGCGGCACGGTGCAAGTGGAAATTCTCCCGAAATTTGACGGCGATTTGCTGTCGGGCAAATATGTTTCGGAACTGATTGCATATTTAAAAAAACAAGTCGCCGTTGCCAACGGGTTTTTAGATGACAGTGAATGGGATTTCGGTGAAAACGAAATCACCGTCACTTTACAGCACGGCGGTAAATCCATTTTGGAAGAATGGTGCTGTGCGAGCGTTTTAGAGGATTGTATCGAAACGCGTTTTGACCGACATGTGTGCGTACAACTTGCGGAATTGCAGATTGATTATGAGCAAGAACTGCAATCCGTGCAAGCACAGATTGACAAAGCAGACGAAGAACACCGTGCCGCCGAAGCGTTGGAGCATAAGCACGGCGCAGGGGCGAAAAAACAAACCGTTCAGCCGAAAGAAAAGGCAGAAGACGCCGCGCCGCGCGAACGCATTGTCAAAGACGGCGTGCCGTATTATTTAGACAGTGTAAAACCCATTTACGGCAACATCATTCGCCGCGACCCGATGCCGATAAAGGATATTGAACTGCCCGAAGAGCAGGACGAAACGCCTGTGACGATTTGGGGGCGGATTTTCTGCTTTGAGGAGCGCACCAGCAAAAAAGGCAAGCACAAAATCATCAATTTTTATATAACCGACAACACCTATTCCTTTATGGTGTCTATGCTTGTCAAAATTGAGCAGAGCGAAGAATTGCTGGCGCATTTGAAAGACGGCGTACATATTTTGCTGTACGGCAATGTGAAATTTGACAGTTTTAAACGCGAATTTATTGTCGAGCCGAAAGCCATCAGCACCGTTGAGGTCATTGAAAAAGAGGACAACGCACCCGAAAAACGCGTGGAACTGCATTTGCACACCAATATGTCGCAAATGGACGGTATGACGCCGCCGAAAAAATTGGTGGAACGCGCCATTCGTTGGGGGCACAAAGCGATTGCCATTACCGACCACGGCTGTGTGCAGGGCTTCCCCGAAGCGGCAAATGCCGCCAAAGGCAAAATCAAAATCATTTACGGCGTGGAAGGGTATTTTGTCGATGAC
>CAMGGF010000214.1 GCA_946055445.1 uncultured Ruminococcus sp.
GATTTCACAATCTGGTCATACGGGAGCGGGCGCATACTGACCACCATATTGCCCGAAAACACGCCTGCCGGTTCACACGGAATGTTAGTCAAATACATCGGCACATTTTTGCCCTCTTCAATGTGGCGCACCGAAACGCCCGACTCCAACAGTTCCGCCTCAAACGAAAAGGAACATCCGATTAAAAACGCCACCAAATCGTCGCGCCAGAATTTTTCCACATTTTCGTATTCGCCCACCAGTTCGCCGTGTTCATAGATGCGGTATTTCGGAATGTCCGACGCAATGTTGCAGTCCCTTGCAATTTTCTTCAAATACGGACTGCCCACATCCGATACCTCTAAAATCGGGCAGGGTTTGGGGTTGCGCTGGGCAAACAGCAAAAAGTCATACGCCAAATCTTTCGGGAGCACGGCAAGGTTTGCCTGTGCGTAGCCTAAGCACATACCCGAGGTTTGCCCCGTGATTTCACCCGTGCGAATTTTCTGCCGTACCTCGTAGGGGGAAGTATGTTCGTAAATATTCATCCGATTAAGTCCTCTCCGTAATGTAATAATAAGGTTTCAAACTGCTGTTGTTCCTGTTTTAAAAGTTTTTCGGCTTCTTTTGCCGAAATTGCCTCGAAATACACCGTGTCGCCCGGCTTTTTTTGCACCAAGCGCGGCAAATCCACCGTAATGACCGTGGCGATTTTCGCGTAGCCGCCCGTCGTCTGTCGGTCGGCAAGCATCACAATCGGCGTACCCTTCGGCGGCACTTGTATACTGCCGAACACAATGCCGTCCGAAATAATATCCACCTTATCTTTATATTCGATTTTTTCGCCGTCCAATTTACAGCCCATACGGTCGGTTTGCTTTGTGACGCGGTAGGGGGCGGATAAAAAGGTTTTGATACCGTTTTGTGTAAAATAATCGTCCTGTGGACCCAGCACCACGCGTATAGGTGCGTTGCTGTCATAGCGTTCTTCCGTTAAGCGGTGCACGCGCAAATCGCCCAAATCGTCAAGCGGTTTGCGAAACGGCAAAATGTCGCCTGCTTTGAGTTTGCGCCCATTCAAGCCGCCGAGCGCGCATTTGAGATTTGTGGAGCGACTGCCGAGCACCTGCGGGACATCTAACCCGCCTGCAAAGGCAACATAGGTGTAAACGCCGTTTTTTGCCGCCCCAAATGAAAGCGTATCGCCCTCGCGTACAAAAATCGTTTCATACATCGGCACGGGAATGCCCTCGACGACGGCCCCCATATCCGCACCCGTAATCGCAATGTAATTGGACTCTAAAAAGGTGAAACTGCCGCCGAACATAGACAGTTCCAAAACGGCCTCATCGGTGTAGTTGCCCACAAGAAAGTTCCCCAAACGGTAGGCGCGGCGGTCCATGACACCCGAAACATTAAAGCCTTTTGCCTGAAAGCCCGTTCTGCCGCCGTCCTGCACGGTGGTCAGCACACCGGGTTTTATGACGCGAATGCTCATTTTTCGCCACCTCCCGTCACCTTACAAACATAGGTGCCGTTTTGCACCTGCTGTTCGATTTCGCGGTATTCTTCTTCTGTGACAGATACAAAACGGATATATTCGCCCGCCGAAAACAGCACGGGCGGAGTGCGGGTGTTGTCATAGGGGCGCACGGGTGTCGTGCCGATCAGCCGCCAACCGCCGGGCGAGGCGAGTGGATAAATGCCTGTTTGCTCGCCGCCGATGCCGACTGCGCCCGCGTGAATTTTGGTGCGCGGGGTTTCAAGTCGCGGGCAGGCGATGCGTTTATCCATACCCCCCAAATACACAAAGCCCGGCAAAAAGCCGAGCATAAAAATGCGGTAATCGGTGCCTGTGTGGATTTTGATGACTTCTTCTTGTGAAAGCCCCGCGTGTGCGGCAACATCTTGTAAATCCTCGCCGTAACTGCCGCCGTACAGTACGGGCACTTCGACAATTTTTTTGGCGGTATCGGAAGAAACCGAAATCCCCTTGCAGAGTTTTAACAGTTTTCTTTGCAGCCGTTCTCCCGAAAGCACGGACGGGTCATAAAACACGGTTAACGAGCGAAAGGTCGGCACGGTTTCGGTGACGCCGATGATATGCTTTTGCCGCACGGCATCGTCCAACGCGTGCACGCGGGCGTTAATATCTTCCGCAATTTCCCGCCCGAATTCCACCACAAGCGCGCTGTCACCCGCGTGTAAAATCAAAGGCTGTTCCATAAAAATACCTCAATCGGATACGGTTATGCTTCGTCAAAAAAGCCGAGCGCCAAGGTGCGGTCAAACCAGTTTTTGCATTTGGTTTCGAGTTTCGGCGCGTATTTAATGCACTCACGCATCAGCGTGACAATCGTCATATTGGTTTGCAAATCGAACCCGTCAATGGCAGGAACAGTCCAGCCGTACATATCGACCATACCGCTTTTTGCCGCAGTGGTCAGCACCTCTTTTTCAAGGTCAGCGTCGTGCATAATATCCATGTCGCCCAAAAGATAGGCCAGCGCGGCAATCATACCGTAACAGCCCCAGTCCGATACGGTGGCGGTGATGATATTGTCCGCCGCCACGCGTGTGGCGATGCCGCCGCCGCACCCGCAAACGCAGGTGTCTTTCGCACAGCCGGGCACATATTTGTCAAGATGGTCGATAATCGCACCCATACCGAGTTCATTGCCGAGATCGCCGATGGCGATATTCAACACGCCCGCCTGTTGCAATTTTTCAAACAGAATGTCTGCTTTGGCTTCCAACGGCGTGGTGCGTTTGCCGACGGCGTTGTGAAATTCACCGACGCGGTTTTCACCGGGGAATTCGTTGGCAATCACTGCGGCGGGAAATCCCTTTTCAAGCAACGCATTCGCCTGCGCCTCGGCTTTGGATTTGTCTTTTGTAAAGGGAACAGCCGCCATAGACACGGGGTTTGCCTTTAAGTCTTCCATTGTGAAGTACAAATGCAGACCGATGACACGGGCAATGTTTTTGACCGCTTCTAAATTTTCTTCCTGACAAATCACAACGGGTTTGACATTGAATGCCAAAACGAGCGCGCGCGCCAGCAGCATTGTGCTGACAATGCCGTCGGTTTCGGCGGCTTTGTTGTCGAGCAGTA
>CAMGGF010000215.1 GCA_946055445.1 uncultured Ruminococcus sp.
CGGAACGGGTTACCTTTGCGGGGTCTAAGATGCCCGCTTCAAACATATCCACATAGGTTTCGTTTGCAAAGTTGTAGCCGTAGCCCGCTTTGTCGGAACGCAGGATTTCGTTAACAATAACCGAACCTTCCAAACCTGCATTCTTCGCAATTTGGCGAACAGGCTCTTCAATCGCTTTGAGCACAATGCGGATACCGGTTTTGAGGTCTGCGTCCTCTTCACTGTCAAGCAATTTCTGCACAGCGGGAATGGCGTTCAAAAGTGCAACGCCGCCGCCTGCGACACAGCCTTCTTCGACAGCCGCTTTGGTTGCCGCGAGTGCGTCCTCAATGC
Organism: uncultured Ruminococcus sp.; assembly: GCA_946055445.1. GTDB lineage: Bacteria > Bacillota > Clostridia > Oscillospirales > Acutalibacteraceae > Fimenecus. The sequence goes on from CAMGGF010000215.1 coordinate 334, forward strand.
GCAGTTTCTTTTCTTTCATTTCGGTTTCGGTTGCAGCACCTACGCGGATAACCGCAACACCGCCCGCGAGTTTTGCAAGTCTTTCCTGCAATTTTTCACGGTCAAATTCCGAAGTGGTGGTTTCGATTTGGCTGCGGATTTGCGCGACTCTGCCTTTAATGGCATCGCTCTCGCCTGCGCCGTCCACAATCGTGGTGTTCTCTTTGGTAATTTTCACCTGTTTTGCACGGCCGAGTTGTGCAATATCTGCATCTTTCAGTTCCAAACCGAGGTCGGAAGTAATCACTTCGCCGCCGGTGAGGATTGCAATATCCTGCAACATTTCTTTTCTTCTGTCGCCGAAGCCCGGTGCTTTTACGCAAACGCAGGTGAAGGTGCCGCGCAGTTTGTTGACCAAAATGGTGGAAAGCGCTTCGCCCTCGACATCTTCTGCAACGATAACGAGTTTCTGCCCGGCGTTGACGATTTTTTCAAGCAACGGCAGAATTTCCTGAATGTTGGAAATCTTCTTATCGGTAATCAAAATGAACGGGTCGTCAAGCACCGCTTCCATTTTGTCGGTATCTGTAACCATATACGGCGAAATATAGCCGCGGTCAAACTGCATACCTTCCACAACATCGCTGTATGTTTCCGATGTTTTGGACTCTTCAATGGTGATAACGCCGTCTGCGGTTACCTTTTCCATTGCCTCGGCAATCAGTTTGCCGACAAATTCGTCCGCCGCCGAAACGGTCGCAATTCTCGCGATGTCATCTGCGGTTTTTACGGGTTTGGCTTCGTCTTTAATTGCCGCAACAACAGCATCGACCGCCGTCTGCATACCTTTTTTCACAACCATCGGGTTTGCGCCTGCGGCAACATTCTTCATACCTTCACGCACAAGCGCCTGTGCAAGAAGCGTTGCGGTTGTGGTGCCGTCACCTGCGACATCGTTTGTCTTGGTGGCAACTTCTTTGACGAGTTGTGCACCCATATTTTCGAATGCGTCTTCGAGTTCCACTTCTTTTGCGATAGTCACACCGTCATTGGTGATTAAGGGTGCGCCGTATTTTTTGTCGAGCACCACATTTCTGCCCTTCGGGCCCAATGTGATTTTCACGGTATCGCTCAATTTGTCGATACCTGCCTGCAAAGCCTTGCGTGCTTCTTCACCGTAAATAATTTGTTTAGCCATAATCAAGTTCCCTCCGAAAAATTATTCAACGACTGCCAAAATGTCGGACTGACGGACAATGGTGTAATCCACACCGTCCATTTTCACTTCTGTGCCTGCATATTTGCCTGCGATAACTTTGTCGCCGACTTTTACATACATCGTGACTTCTTTGCCGTCCACGGTACCGCCGGGGCCGACTGCCACTACCGCAAACACCTGCGGTTTTTCCTGCGCAGCAGCCGCAAGAATAATGCCGCTTTTTGTGGTTTCTTCCGCTTCGACAGGTTTTAAAACAACTCTGTCTGCCAAGGGTTTGATTGTCATATACATTACCTCCAAAAAGATTGATTGACTGTTTTAGCACTCTTTCTCTTTGAGTGCTAATATCTATTTTATCCATATTTTAGAAAAAATCAACCCCTTTTTGTAATGTTCACAAAAAAGTAATAATTTATTTGCAAAAAAATGCAATTCCGTTTCATATATATGCGCCTGTGCCCCCAAAAACAGCCGTTTTTCCCGAAAATCGCACACAGCCGGTCTGCCGCGTGACCCAAGACGGAAGTTCTCGGCTTTTCGAAATACAGTTTGACATACAAGGCATAATCTGCTAAAATAAATTTGAATAAATCGCTTAAAGGGGCGGGAATAAAATGAAAAAAGTCTTATCTGTTTGTCTTTGCGTTCTGCTCGTCTTTGTATGCTGCTTGCCGTGCTTTGCCGCAAATGCGGTGTCGGCAAAGGTAGATACCGTGCTCAGCGACGGTACCCTCACCGTGACGGTGTCCGTTCCCGCGAACAGCGGCATTGCGACATTTGAGTCCACCTTACAGTATGACAAAGAAAAATTGGAACTTGCCGATGTGCAGTTCGGTGCAGGCGACGTAACCACCAAAAACACCGACGCGTCCGGTGCGGTCAAACTGTTTATGATTTGGCAGGAAACACAGACAGAGGCGACAACACTGGTCACGGTTACCTTTAAAGTTAAAGAAGGCGCCGCAGGCACAACGGACATCACCTTTGTAAACACCGCCGCTACTGACGGCAGTGACACCGCAATGGACATTTCATACGGCGAAAGCAATACATTTGCCGTTGTGTTAAGTGATGCACCGGATACAAACGAGAAAATCCCCTCTACCGCCGGGAAATATGCCGCTGTCGGCGGTGTCGGCGTGGTTGCCCTTGCCGTTGCAGTTACGGCAGGCGCGCTTGTAAAGCGTAAAAAAAGCGCTGAATAAGGAACTTTAAAACCAATATAGAATCCCGTAAACAAACGGGGGCTGTTTTTGCAGCCCCCGTTGTTATTTTTTTGCGGACAAAGTTACACTGTGTCCGATTCACTTTTAAGCCTTTTTCGGATTTTCCGCATTTCCGGCGGTAATTCCTCGTCGGGCATTTGATTCGGTACTTCGGTGGTGCCTGCGGCTTTGCGCTTTTGAAACAGCGCAAGCCGTTCGTCAATCGTTTCATCGCCCCGCATACACAAGCGGCTTTACCTTGGACTGCTTGCCCGGTGCTAACGAAGCGGGCATCATTTACGGCACGGGTGCGTGGCAAATCGGTGAAATCAAGGCGACAAA
>CAMGGF010000216.1 GCA_946055445.1 uncultured Ruminococcus sp.
GCACAAAGCAGTTCGGCTGTTTCAAGACCTGTCATACCCGAACCGATAACCGCTACTTTGTGCTGTGTCGGCCGAACGGTTCCGTTTAAAACTTCGGTAGTCGTGCAAACATTCGGTAAATCCACACCCAGAATTGCACGCGGTTTCACGGAGGACGCGCCCGTAGCAATCACAACCGCATAAGGTGAAAGCGAATCAATTAAAGCAGGTGTTGCCTCAGTATTATACCGAATTTCTGCGCCGTTATGCACAGCCGCCGTAACCAAATCTTCAATACACCAGTTGATTTTGTCTTTTAACGGCGGTTTGTTTGCAAGTTGCAGTTGCCCGCCTGCCTCGGATTGTTTTTCCAATACAATCGGATGAAATCCGCGCTTGCCCAAGGTTTCCGCCGCGGAAAGCCCCGCAGGTCCGGCGCCGACGATCACAACTGCTCTGCCGTTGCCGTCGCGGGAAAGCACTTCTTTTTCATGCCCTAATTTCGGGTTCACGGAGCAGTTTGCATGTGTACCGGCATACGCGTTGTGCTGCATACTTTCCATGCAAAGCAAACAGCAAATACAGCGTTTAATTTCGTTTGCTTTGCCTTCTTTTGCTTTATTTGCCCAATGGGGGTCCGCAATGTGCGGTCTGCCAAGGCAAACAAAGTCCTGTATGCCTTCTTCCAACTGCTCCTCGGCTTGCTCGGGGGAACGAATAAGGTTAGCGGCCAATACGGGAATAGAAACTTCTTTTTTGACCGCCGCCGCCATATATTTTCGCCAACCGGGTTGGAAAGAAGTCGGCTCCAACCAATAGTTGTATGTATCGTAACCGGCGGAGGATACATCAATTGCATCTGCACCCATTTTTTCAATTTCTTTTGCCATTTTTACGCCGTCCGCGAGCGTATAGCCGACACCCGATTTGCCGATTTCCTTGTAGCATTCGTCTACGGACAAGCGCACAATGATCGGAAAGTCTTTGCCGCAGGCGGACTTAATGCCCGTGAGAATTTCCGCAAGAAAGCGCAAACGGTTTTCAAAACTGCCGCCGTAGCAATCGGTGCGCTGATTGGTGTAGGGGCTTAAAAACTGCTGAATTAAGTAGCCGTGCGCGGCGTGAAGTTCCACACCGTCTGCGCCGGCTTTTTTTGCACGCACTGCGCCGTCGATAAACTGTTGAATAATTCTGCGGATTTCTTTGACGGACATTTCGCGGTTCAAACTTTCCGCAGAGTATGCGCGTGCACATTGAGAGGGGGAGGAGGTCTTTAAAACCATATCCTTTTCCATCAACTTTTTACCCATCGGCGCGACTTTATAAAACAGTTTGTCATAGCAATTTCCGATCAGTTTGTGCATAGCAATAGAAACCGGTACCGTGCCCATCATCAACCCCAAATTTTGCCGACCGGGGTGGTGCAGTTGAATAAACATTTTTGCGCCGTGACGGTGTACGCGGTCAATCATTTCTTTCAAGGGCGCAATGTGATAATCGTGGCTGATGGCGAGTTGCGCAAATGCCGATGCACCGCTGAAATCGTTCACGCGGGTAATTTCCGTAACAATCAGCCCCGCGCCGCCGATGGCGCGCTCTTCGTAATAATTCATCATCGTTTCGGTGGGCTTGCCGTCAAATTGCCCGAAACCGAGCATCATGGGGGGCATAACCACACGGTTTTTGATTTCAACATTGCCGATTTTGCCTGGGGTAAACAGTTTTTCGTAAGCCATTTTTATTCTCCTTTTATGATTCGGAAAGGGTAATCGGGGAAACTGAAATTTTTGTTATGTGCGGTGCGTATGTCGTTTTTTCGTTGAATTTATAACTGCCGTCATTCGAGACGGAAAGTGTGTTTTCGCCCGCTTCAAGATACACGGTGATGACCTTCGTTTTCAGCGTGTCCCAACTGTATGTATTGCGGAAATAATAATTGCCGCGTTTTTCGCCGTTGACGGAAAGGGTGATATAGCGTTCCACTAAATCGACATTGTAGTCGTGTACGCCGCCTTCTTCGTTGTTGGCGTAAGTGAATGTGAATTGATAATATCCTGCCTGCGGCGCAGTGTAGGTTACGGTTGCGGCACCGTCTGTGTCGGAGTTGACGCCGTCAATATAGACGTTTATCTGTGAACTGAGCATTGCGGTCATCGTTTTCACGACAAGATCTTCCAATTTTGCACTGCCGGAAAGGGTAAAATCTTCTGCAAAATAATCCGCTGTATTGTCATTTTGACCCGCATCATACCAAGTGACATTTGTGATACCGGCACCGGCGGCATCAACAACAATACTGCTTACCCCCTTGCGCAAATAGACGGTACAGTTGTACTTACCATCGTTTGTTTTTGTAAACGGCACATTTTCAATCTTTGTGCCGTTTATTGTTAACGCGCTCGGCGCAGTTTCACTTGAAAATTGCAGACCGTAGTACCCGTTTGTATCCGGCAATACCCAAAATGCAGTTTGATTTTCCGTGGATTTTTCACCGTTTTCCGCAAAATAGGGACAATATAGGTTATATGCGTCATTTCGTTCAGTTTCTTCTGCTGCTGTGATATCCAAAAAGTCGAAGGAAACGGTTTGGTTATACATCGAATTTTCAGGTAAAGTGAACCGAATTGTGTGCTTCCCTTGTTTGAGGTCTGCTGTGTAATGAACCACATTCGTAAAATCGTCTTTTAAAGTGGAGGGAAGGCGTAAATATGTAAGCGTTTCTTCGCCGTCGACTGAAACGAGTAGTTCTATGTCGATACGCTCGCCCTTATCGGCTTGTGAGCCATCCTCGTTATACTGTATATTATTCGCCCCGTTGCCATACACCAAATCGAGGGAATACTTGCCGTCTTTCGAAACTTCAACCGTAAATTCCACACCGCTTGTTTCTGCACTGTTTGCTTTAACCAAGGTATATTCCGATGCGGCATATGCAACATCATCGGCAATTTTCGCTGTGCCGAATAATTTTGCATTCTCAGCCTCGTATCGGCGCATCGGGCTGTCGGTCATCGAGATTTCGTCAGCGATAAACGACATACTGTCAAGATGGGGGGTGACAGTAATATGATAGCACTGTGTATATAAAATATCTTC
>CAMGGF010000217.1 GCA_946055445.1 uncultured Ruminococcus sp.
ACGCTGACCAAAAAAATGGCGGAGAATTTGACGGACTTTTTAGATACCCACGGTATCAAGGTCAAATACATGCATTACGATATTGATACCATCGAGCGTATGGAGATTATCCGCGATTTGCGTTTAGGCGAGTTTGATGTGCTCGTCGGCATCAACCTGTTGCGCGAGGGGCTCGATATTCCCGAGGTGTCGCTTGTCGCGATTTTGGACGCGGACAAAGAGGGCTTTTTGCGCTCGGAAACCTCGCTCATTCAAACGGTCGGCAGGGCGGCGCGCAACGCGCACGGTGAGGTCATTATGTATGCCGACAGTGTCACGCCGTCTATGGAACGCGCGATTGAGGAAACCTGCCGCCGCCGCGAAAAACAGATGCGGTATAACGAAGAACACGGCATCACGCCGAAAACCATACAAAAAGAAGTCCGCGAGATTTTGGAAATCTCTACGCACGCTGACGAAAAGCCGTATAAACGCTTAAGCGCGCGTGAACGGCAGGCAATGATTGCCAAACTGACCGCGGAAATGCAGGCGGCGTCGAAATTGTTGGAATTTGAACATGCGGCAATGCTGCGCGACAAAATCAAGGAACTTAAAGAGGGCAAACACTGATGGCAAGCAAAAACATTGTAATCAAAGGTGCAAGAGAACACAACCTAAAAAATATAGATGTCGAAATCCCGCGCGACCGTCTTGTTGTGCTGACAGGGCTTTCGGGCTCGGGCAAATCTTCTTTGGCGTTTGATACGATTTACGCCGAGGGGCAGCGCCGCTATATGGAGTCGCTTTCTTCGTATGCGCGTATGTTCTTAGGACAAATGGAAAAGCCGAATGTCGACTCGATTGACGGGCTTTCTCCCGCCGTTTCCATCGACCAAAAAACCACCTCGAAAAATCCGCGTTCCACCGTCGGCACGGTGACGGAGGTTTACGACTATCTGCGCCTGTTGTATGCGCGCATCGGCGTGCCGCACTGCCCTGTTTGCGGCCGAAAAATCGAACGGCAGTCGGTCGATACGATTGTAGACCGCGTGCTCTCCTTGGAAAACGGCACGAAAATTCAGGTGATGGCGCCCATTGCCCGCGGCAAAAAGGGCGAGCACCAAAAAGAACTCGACGCCGCACGCCGTTCGGGCTTTGTGCGCGTGCGCATTGACGGCAATCTCTATGATTTGTCCGAAGAAATCAAACTCGACAAAAATATCAAGCACAACATCGAAATTGTGGTTGACCGTTTGGTACTGAACGAGGAAATTCGCAGTCGCTTGGCGGACTCCGTGGAAACCGCCACCGCATTGACGGGCGGCACGGTGCTTGTGAATATTTTAGACGGCGAAGATATGCTGTTTTCGCAGAATTACGCCTGCCCTGAACACGGCGCATCGATTGATGAACTGACGCCGCGTATGTTTTCCTTTAACAATCCGTTCGGCGCGTGCGACACCTGCACGGGTTTGGGCGTGTTTATGAAGGTTGACCCCGATTTGGTGATTCCGAATAAAAAACTGTCTATCCGCGACGGTGCAATCCGCGCCAGCGGTTGGTCGAATGCCGAGGGCGGCACCATAGCGCAAATGTATTATGAAGCGCTCGGCAAAAAATATAAATTTACGCTCGATACCCCGATTTGTGATTTGTCCAAATCGGCGCTCCAAGCGCTTTTGTACGGCACAAACGGCGAAAAACTCAAAATGCAACGCACCAATATGTACGGCACGGGCAGTTACAATGCCGAATTTGAAGGTATTGTGAACAATTTGGAACGGCGGTATCACGAGTCCACAAGCGAGTGGTCGCGGTGGGAAATCGAACAGGTGATGAAAGCCTGCGACTGCCCCGAATGCCACGGCGCGCGGTTGAAACCGATTTCACTGTCGGTGACGGTCGGCGGCATCAATATTTACGAATTTACGCAAATGTCGATTGTCAAAGAATTGGAATTTTTGGACCGTCTGCAACTTTCCGAACGCGAGCAGGTCATCGGCACGCAGATTTTAAAGGAAATACGCAGTCGCTTGCAGTTTTTGTCGAGCGTGGGGTTGGAATATTTAACGCTTTCCCGTGCGGCGGGCACGCTTTCGGGCGGTGAAAGTCAGCGCATTCGCTTGGCAACGCAAATCGGTTCTTCGTTAATGGGTGTTTTGTATATTTTGGACGAGCCGAGCATCGGGCTTCACCAACGCGACAACGAAAAACTCATCGGCACTTTAAAACATCTTCGCGACCTCGGCAACACCTTAATTGTGGTCGAGCACGATGAGGACACGATGTACGCCGCCGATTATATTGTGGATATCGGCCCGGGCGCAGGCGTGCACGGCGGGGAAGTGGTTTGTGCGGGCACGGTGGAGGACATTAAAAACTGTCCCGACTCGATTACCGGACAGTATTTAAGCGGCAAACGCAAAATTTCGGTGCCCGAAACCCGACGCGCGGGCAACGGCAAGGCTTTGGTGGTGTGCTCTGCGGCGGAAAACAACCTGAAAAATATTGATGTCCGTTTCCCATTGGGCAAATTTGTTGCCGTGACGGGTGTTTCCGGCTCGGGCAAATCTTCGCTTGTCAATGAAATTTTGTATAAGCGCCTTGCAAACGAGTTAAACGGCGCGAAAAAGCCCGTCGGGAAGCATAAGGACATTTTGGGGCTGGAATATCTTGATAAAGTGGTCGATATTGACCAGTCGCCTATCGGCAGAACACCGCGTTCCAATCCCGCGACATATACGGGCGTATTTACCGATATTCGCAATCTGTTCGCCCAAACGCAGGAAGCCAAAATGCACGGATTTTCCGCCAGCCGCTTTTCGTTCAATGTGAAAGGCGGGCGGTGCGAGGCGTGCCAAGGCGACGGCATTGTGAAAATCGAAATGCACTTTTTGGCAGATGTGTATGTGCCGTGCGATGTGTGTAAGGGCGCGCGGTTCAACCGCGAAACTTTGGAGGTCAAATATAAGGGCAAATCCATTTACGATGTTTTGGAAATGACCATTGAAGAGGCAATGGGCTTTTTTGAGAACATTCCGAAAATCCACCGCAAACTGAAAACCATTTACGATGTGGGCTT
>CAMGGF010000218.1 GCA_946055445.1 uncultured Ruminococcus sp.
GCGGAACGGTCAAGACCGTTCCCTACGCGCACGCATTACAAATCGTGCGTAGGGGGCGACGACTCGGCGCCCCGTGGATTTTGATGTGATTTTGCGGAACAACACTGAGGTTGTTCCCTACGGTTGTAGGGACAGGTGCCCTCACCTGTCCGCGGGCGGAAAGAATCCGCCCCTACGATTGTGTGACAAATAAAAATTCACATTATGAAATTCCCAAAATGCCAAAAATGCAATCAGGGCTGTTCCGTTTCCGTCAGCACACCGCTTGCGGCAAGTTCGGGCAATACGCGCTCGGCGGCGTACAGGTAATAGGTATAGTCCGCCCCTTCAAAACGCATCGTTGCCGTATCGACGCACACATATTTCTCATTTTTCAGCGGTTTGCTTCGCGTGACCACAAAGTCGGTCTTTTGGTGGTACACAGCCATACTTTGTTCCAAATACATTTCCGACAAACGGATATTCAGGCGGCAAAAATAGCGTTCAGACGGCACAATATCTGCGGCGGTGTAAAAGCCACCGTCCAAAAAGCCGTAATTTAACAAAGTGGGATTTTCCACGCTGTTTATGATTTTTGCAAATCGGTATTGCGGCAACGCCTCGCGCGTATAGCCCATCAAATACACATTTTCGCTTGTGCAAAATGCCAAAACCGACGCAACGCACAGCGCAAATACCGCAGAAACGACTGTAAAAATCCGTTTGACAGGTTGTTTGACAGGGTTTCGGAATATGCATCTCGCGCATACGCCCAACGCCACGGCGGCAAACACCGCAAACACGGCAAAAGCAAGGCTGTAATACGGGTAGGCCACTTCGCCCGAATAAACAAACACCACCGTAAACAGCGCACACAAAAGCAGATGGGCACGCCTGCCCTTTTCGGCAGTTGCGGTGTACCAAAACACCGCCGCAAACCCAGGCACGGCATACAGCACATTTTTAGATACATTGTGCCCAATGCGCGAAAACAGCCGTTGAAAAAACGCCGCCGCAGTCAAAGTTTCGTCACCATTGTCGGCATATACAAACAAATTGTTATAGAAATAGGCTTCCCAAAGGTCCTGTAAAGCGTCTACAGAACCGAAATACACAACAACGGGTATCGTCGGCAGTAAAACACCCGTCAAGATGCAAAGCACGGATTTGACAAGTGTTTTCACGCCGTCTTGCCGCAAGGTTCTCCAAAGCGGCACAAGCGCAAGCCCGACAAAAAATCCCGCCAAATTGAACTTCATCCAAAAGACCAGACCGCCGAGCACACCCATCATAAGCCACCCGCGCAAAGTCACGGTGCGTTTTTCAAAAAAGGCGCGTTCGGCAATATAGAGCCCCGCCGCAAACATAGGCAAACAAAGTTCCTCGACACTGTCGCCGTGGCAAAACGCGTCGGACGCATATACAACCGCCGCCAAAAGCGGCAACAGCACATACACGCCCTTTGCGCGGTACAAGCGCATCAATTTTGCAGCAAAGAACAAAAATACTGCACCTGCAAGCAATTCCATCAAATACACGCCGAAAAAGGTGGTTTCGGAGAGACGATAACAAGCCGCGTGCAGAAAATAGAGCCACGGCCCTTTCTGCTCGTAAATATCACGGTACAGCACTTTGCCGTTGGCTACGGATTTGCCGACGGTGAAAAAGCAGTTTGCATCCACCCAATCATTGAACGGATACAAAACGGATGATTTTGTGCACAGCGTTAAAATAATGCACGCTGTCAGCGCACAATACAGAAGCAAAAAGATTTCCTCTTTTTTGCGCGGCAATTCGGCAGGAACGGACGGCGCGGGAAACTGACATTTACAGCGATTCGGGCAATGCACCGACAACAGAAACACCGTAAAAAACATTGCCGCACCGAGCAACACGGCAAACAAAACGGAAAACGGTTTTTGCAGTTCGGTATTTTCGGGAAACGCACGGGCGAAAGAAACGGCGATTGTCCCGCGCATATACAAATCCCACCCGGCAAGCACGGAAACCGCCGCCGAAAGCAAGGCACAGCGCTGTTTTACCGTTTTGGAGGCGTCACGCCACGAAAAAAGGCGCGGCAAAAACAGCACTGCAACCACCGCAAGCACGGCAGGCACTGCCCACAGCCCTTTTGCAACCGTTTTTAAAGAACCGTAGGCGCAAAGCGCCATTGTCACCGCCGCAAGCGGCAAAAACGGCCAATTTGATTTTAAATTTTCAAGAATGCGCCTGTTTTTCACGGTTTTCTCCTTTGTTTTTCACGAACTTTTATTTAGAATAGTTTACCATATTTCGCCGGTAAAATCAATCGATTTCCTCGGCGCCGTAGTTGCTGACAATATCCGCCAATTCACCGCTTGGAATTTCGGTAACCTCGGTAAATGCGTCGGGCGTAAGACCGACAATGACCGTTTCCGCAAGAAGCGCAGAGGTTTCCACGGAAAATGTATCTTTTGCCCCTGCCAATACAAGACGCCCCGTCACCGTAATATACAAATAAATGCGGTGAACCACCTGGTTTAAGCCCGCGTCTTTGAACTCCGATTGAAACGCCACCGAACTGTTTGAAGTCAACTGCATTGAAAACCGAATTTTAGGGCCTCGCCCTGCCGTGTATTCACTGCCCAAAAACGAGCCGACGGGAATATAGGTGTAAAAGGTTTCCTCGGCTTCGGCAATTCGCTCAATCTCCAATGAAATTTTACTTTTTAACAGGTTTACCGTCAGCGCGTCGATTTGCAATGCCGTAATGCGATTGTCCTTATCGGTGGAAAGATGCACCAAATCGTTATAATCCGTTTGCGTTTCGCGCAGAACATTGACCACCGCCTCATCTGCGGCGGACAGGAGCATTCGCTTAGCAACGGTTTGCGAATAGGCAAATATCACCGGTCGCATATAGGAAAGCGCCACTGCCGCTATCACGGTGAGCGCGACTGTAATCCCGAATACTTTAAATGCTGTTCTGTTCCGTTTTTGCACTCTGTTTTTCATTTGAAGGCATCGCCCCCTATTAAGGTGAGGAGAGCCGAACCCGATATGGTTTAAAACGGTATATTTCCGCTTGA
>CAMGGF010000219.1 GCA_946055445.1 uncultured Ruminococcus sp.
CCCTCACCTGTCCGCGGGCGGAAAGAATCCGCCCCTACGATTGTGTGATAAATAAAAATTCACCTTACGCCTCTTGACAAAATTTGCACTTTGCTGTACGATTGCTCTGCTCAAAAATTCTTTTGCATTTGGGCGGTCGGTTCGAAACCATCCCGACCGGCGCGTATTTTGCGCCAAACAAAACTAAGGAGAAATTGAATATGCAAAGAAAACGAACGATGTTCCTCGTGCAGGGCGCGGTCATTGCGGCACTGTATGCCGCGCTGACCTATGCGGCAGGGCTTTTGAACCTTGCCTACGGCAGTGTGCAGTTTCGGTTTTCCGAAGCGCTTACGGTGTTGGCGGTCTTTACGCCTGCGGCAATTCCGGGGCTGACTATCGGGTGTTTCCTCGGCAACCTCGGCAGTCCGTACGGTATGATTGACATTGTCTGCGGAACGCTCGCCACCTTGCTTGCGGCGGGGTGCTCGTATATGACGCGCAAAATCCGCTTGAAAAATCTGCCGCTTGTGTCGATGTTCTTCCCCGTGCTGTTTAATGCGCTGATTGTCGGCGCGGAAATCGCGGTATTTTTGCCGGAAGGCTTTACGCTGCCGGGGTACCTTCTCAATGCGTTTTGGGTGGCTCTCGGCGAACTCGTCGTCTGCTATGCCGGCGGTGTACCGCTGTTTTTGGCGGTGGAAAAAACGCCGCTTTCAAAGAAAATGCAGTTTGCGAAAACAAAATAATCGGTTGCAATACGCCGTCCTTTTATGCTACAATGGCAAAAAGGGCGGCTTTTTTAGGCCGTTTATGTGTGGTGATACAGATGGCAAAAATACTCGTAGCCGATGACGAACAACTCATTCGGCAGTTGGTGTGTGACTTTTTGGAAAACGCGGGGCACGAAACGCTTTCTGCACCGGACGGCGACGCGGCGTTGGAACTGTTTTCAGAAAATCCCGACACGGCGCTTTTGATTTTGGATATTATGATGCCGGGGCTTGACGGCTGGGCGCTCACGCGGGAAATTCGCAAACAGTCCGATGTGCCGATTATTCTTTTGTCGGCGCGCGGGCAGGAATTTGACCAACTGACAGGGTTTGAAGCCGGCGCAGACGAATATGTCACAAAACCGTTCAGCCCTGTGGTGCTGGTTAAGCGGGTGGAGGCACTTTTGCGCCGCCGCACGGCAGATACGGCTTCTGCTGCGGCAACCTATTGGGGGCTTTCGGTGGACGAAACCGCCCACGAAGTCAAAATTGACGGCGAGTTGGTTGCGCTCACCTTAAAAGAATACAATATTCTGATAAAATTGCTTTCGAGCATCGGGCGGGTATATAACCGCGAGCAACTGCTTGACGATGTTTGGGGGTTTGACTATTTCGGCGACACTCGCACGGTAGATTCCCATGTAGCGCGTTTGCGTACAAAACTCGGTGCATGGGGCGCGGCGCATTTGAAAACCGTGTACGGCGTCGGGTATAAAATTCAGGAGAGCGACCATGCGTAAGAAAACGGAAAAACGGTTTGTCAGCATTCGCGTGCGTCTGTTTTTACAAATCGGCGCAATTTTTCTGCTTGCGGTTTTGGTGCTGTTGGGGTTAAACCGTTGGTATCTGCCGGCTGTTTATGCCTATAATACGCGCAAAAATATGCAAAAGGTTGCCGAAACGATTGACGCAATGCAAATTTCGGACAGCACCTTGCCGATGCAAATTGCCACGCTTGAAAAAACCAACGGTTTGAGTATTGACTTGTATGCACAAAACGGTGAGCCGCTGTATCACGGCAGAGAACAGATGGCGGCGGGCGGCAAAGTTACCGTGAAAGACCGCCGCGAATTTGCGGACGGCTCTTATTTTGAAACGCAGGTATTTGAACGGCAAAACGCGCAGTATATTGTATATGTGCGGCTGATGTCTTTCGGCGGCACATTGGAAATGTATTCGCGCAAAAGCACCGTGGACGAGAACGCCAATGCCGCGATTGTTGTGACCACGGGCACGGGCATTGCCGCGCTGGTTCTCGCGCTGTTTGCCGTGTATTTTTATTCCAAACGCTTTACAAAACCGTTGATTGAAATGCGCGATGTGACGAAAAATATTGCAGAAACCGATTTTTCGCAGAAATGTACCGCAAAAACGCGTGATGAAATCGGGGAGTTGGCAAGCAGTATCAACCGCCTGTCGGAGTCTTTGGAAGAAACGCTTGCCGATTTGAGCGAGAAAAACCGAAAATTGCAAAGCGATATTGAACACGAACAGCGTGTGGACAAAATGCGGAAAGATTTTATTTCCAATGTTTCGCACGAACTGAAAACGCCGATTTCGATTGTGCAGGGGTATGCCGAAGGTGCAAAACTGCTGTATGAAAGCGGCAATCTTGAAAAAGCGCAGGAGTATTGCGATATTATCGTAGCCGAAGCGGGCAAAATGAACAATTTGGTACTGCAACTTTTGGAACTGTCGCAGTATGAGTCGGGCAGTATGCAAATCACCCCCGAAGTGTTTGATTTCGCGTCCCTTGCGGCGGACTACGCCCGCGCAAACGCCCTGCAATTCGCGGAAAAGGGGATTTCGTTCCAATCGTTTGTGCCGAATCCCTGTATGTGCTTTGCCGACAGCGTGAAAATGCAAATGGTATTAAACAATTATATTTCCAACGCCTGTTCGCATGCGGCGGGCGAAAAACGCATTACCCTGCAAGCCGAACAACAAGCGGATTTTTGGCGTGTGACGGTGTTTAATACGGGCGAACCGATTGCAGAAGAAGACATCGGTAAAATTTGGGACAGTTTTTACCGCGCCGACAAATCGCATTCACGCAAAGAAGGGCGGTTCGGCTTGGGGCTGTCTATCGTCAGCGAAATTCAAAAACTGCACAAAGCGGCATACGGCGTCGAAAACCGCGACGGCGGCGTGGCGTTTTGGTTTGATATACCTTGTGCGGAATGAAATCTGTTTCGCGGTGGCTTAACCCTTTTCCTTCGCACGGGAAAATAAGTTTTAATTTGTCATCCTGCGCGATAGCGAAGGATCTCAAACAGCGCAAAGTGTAAAAGGTG
>CAMGGF010000220.1 GCA_946055445.1 uncultured Ruminococcus sp.
TTCGACGATTCCGCCGCGCATATGGTGCGCGACAACAACAAGTGCATTCTTTGCCGCCGCTGTGTTGCGGCTTGCGACGCGCAGGGCATTTCCGTCATCGGCGCAAACGCCCGCGGCTTTGATACGCACATCAGTTCTGCGTTTGACAAGGATTTGGCAGATGTATCGTGCATTTCCTGCGGGCAATGCATCGTCAACTGCCCGACAGGCGCGATTGTCGAGAAAGACGATACCGACAAGGTATTGGAAGCGATTAACGACCCCGACAAATTCGTCATCGTCAACACCGCACCGTCCATTCGCGCAACCCTCGGTGAAGCGTTCGGGATGCACATCGGCACCAATGTAGAGGGCAAAATGGTTGCCGCTTTGCGCCGTCTCGGCTTTGACAAGGTGTTTGACACCGACTTTGCGGCAGACTTAACGATTATGGAGGAAGCGCGCGAATTTTTAGACCGCGTGCAAAACGGCGGCGTACTGCCGATGATTACCTCCTGCTCGCCCGGTTGGATTAAATACTGCGAGCACTATTACCCCGAACTCATTCCGCATCTTTCCACCTGCAAATCTCCGCAACAGATGTTCGGCGCGACCATGAAAACCTATTACGCGCAGAAACTCGGTATGGACCCGAAAGATATGGTTGTGGTCGGCATAATGCCCTGCACCGCCAAGAAATTCGAAACCAAGCGTCCCGACCAGGCGGCGTCCGGTTATCCCGATGTGGACATTGCCATTACCACGCGTGAACTTGCGCGTATGATTGAAAGCGCAGGCATCTTCTTTAAACACCTGCCCGACGAGTCTTTTGACATTCCGTTCGGTGAGTCCACCGGTGCGGCAACCATTTTCGGTGCAACCGGCGGCGTTATGGAAGCGGCACTGCGTACGGCGGTGGAAACCCTGACCGGCGAAACCCTGCCGAGCGTAGACTTCAAAGAAGTCCGCGGTATGGAAAACATCAAAGAAGCCGAATATGATGTTGCAGGTATGAAAGTCAAGGTTGCGGTTGCAAGCGGCACGAAAAATGCGAAAGTCTTGCTTGACAAAATCAAAGACGGCACTGCAGACTATCAGTTTATTGAAATCATGGGTTGCCCCGGCGGCTGTATCAATGGCGGCGGCCAGCCGATTCAACACGCGGTGGTGCACAACTTTGTCGATTTGAAAGCCAGACGCGCCGAGGCGCTGTATTCGGCAGACGCTTTAAATCCGAAGCGCAAATCGCACGAAAACGAAGCAATCAAAGAGTTGTATAGTTCGTTCTTGGGCGAACCCGGCAGCCACAAGGCGCACGAAATTCTGCACACCTCCTATGTCGCGCGCAAAAAATACAACTAATTGTTCCTTTCCCTCGCACCCACGCCACACGGCGTGGGTGCTTTTCTTTTTCTGCGCATTTTGAATAGAAATGCCCTGCATTTTTCGGCAATTTGCACCGTTTCGGTACGGTTTGGTTACTTGACGGTTGGGCACTTTATATAGTATAATATTTGGGTATAAAAAAGGAGGCTGTGTGATGAAAAAGAAAATTACATTAGACACAGGAAAAAAGGTATTCCCACTCATCTTAATGATTGTGGGCATCGGCATTATGCTTGCGCAGTGGATTTTCCGCCTGAACTTTGTCAGCGTGGTTGCTGTGGCGTATTGCTGCATTATGTCCGCAGTGATTTTGCTGAGCCTGCTCATCAAAAAGAAAGTCTATGCACCGATGGTATTCGGCTACGCGGCGGCAGTGCTCGGCGTGGTTGTGTACTTCATCATTTGGGGTGCTGACGCCGGTTTCGGTGCGTTCACCTCGGGGCTTGCAGGGTACAGTTCTGCAGCGCACCCGTGGTTGCAAGGCGAAGGCAACATCGGCACAAGATTGCTCGGCAACTTCTTGCTTGCACTTCCTGCGGCGGTTTGCCTGTGGGGGTTGTTCTTCACGGCGAAGCATACCTTTAAAAAAGAGGGTGCCAAGAAAGCCCTTTCGGGTGTGTTGAGCGTTCTGCTGATTGCCACCAGCATCATTTATGTTTTGACGATGAATCTGCGCTCCAAGCCCAACACCGAGCGTCTTTGGGACGGCCAGGACGACTACTTAAAGGGCGTGGATAAAAACGCGACCAAAAAAGAGAATCCCAATGTGCTGTTCATTTTAATGGACGACCTCGGTTGGGGCGATATTTCTTTGAACGGTGCGATTTATGACACGCCGAACATTGACAGCATCGGTGAAAACGGCGTTGTGCTCGACAATTTCTATTCTTCCTACTCTGTTTGCTCGCCCGCGCGTTTTGCGGCAATGACCGGCCGTTATCCCTACCGCGGTTTTGCAGACAATGTTATGTATCCCACGGTTGCCACCATCACCCCGTTTGCACAAACCCGTATTTTCAACTCAATTGAAATGGGTGCAAACGCGGACGGTATGCTCGGTGACGAAATCACCATTGCCGAAACCTTTAAAGCGGCAGGCTACAACACCGGCGCATTCGGGAAATGGCATTTGGGTGATTACGGCGAATATTTGCCGACCAACCAAGGCTTTGACTATTTCTACGGCAGTCACCATGTCAATGATATGACGCCGTTCTACCATGTCCGCGAAGAAAACGGGCAGTATGAAATCGTGCACGGCACAGATGAAATGTTTGTAGGCGGTAAAAAAGACCAAAGCAAGTTGACCGAGTGGATTCACGCCGAAATGACCGATTGGATTACCGACCGGGTACAAAATTCCGACGAGCCGTTCTTTGCGTTCTACGCTTCCCCGTGGCCGCACGCACCCGTGTTTGCCGGCGACGAATTTGACGGCACAAGCGGTATGGGCACTTATGTGGACTGCGTAACGGAAGTGGACTATTACCTCGGGCAGTTGTTCGACACCTTGGAAGACCTCGGTGTATTGGAAGATACCATCATCATCTTCACAAGTGACAACGGTCCGGCGCTGGAAGGCTCTGTCAGCGACCTGCGCGGCGGCAAATATCTCGCCTATGAAGGCGGGCAGAAAGTGCCGTTTATGATTCGTTGGGACAATGACAACGGCG
>CAMGGF010000221.1 GCA_946055445.1 uncultured Ruminococcus sp.
AATCCATACCGTCCCTCCGAAATGGCGTACCTGAATTTTAAGGAAAATCGCCCAAGCAAAGTCATTATAGTAAAATTCACGAACGCGGTCAAGAACTTTCCGCTAAATTTCGGAAAATCTAATGGTTGACAAGCGTGTCTAACAGTGATAGACTTTATAATATACATCTAATATATGCAGTATATTACACGAAAGAAGGTCATTTTATGAAAAAAATCACATACAAACTCGGCGAGGTGGAGTCCCGCTTTGCCGACATCGTTTGGGAAAACGCGCCATTGCGTTCGCGTGAATTGGTGGAACGCTGTGAAGAAGCGTTAAATTGGAAAAAATCCACAACCTACACGGTGCTGAAAAAACTGTGCGTGCGCGGCTTTTTTGAAAATGTAAAAGGCACGGTGCAGGTTGTCACCACCAAGGCGGAATATGAGGCAATGCAGAGCGAGCAGTTTGTGGAAGAAAACTTCCACGGTTCTCTGCCGGCGTTTGTTGCCGCGTTTACCGCGCGCAAATCGCTTTCGCAAAAAGAAATTGACGAAATTCGCAAAATGATTGATACTGCGGAGGAATGATTGGTACCAATGGGGGTTTTGCGATGGAATTTTTCCTGCAAAATTTATTACATTTAGGTTTTACGGCAAGTTTTTTCATGCTTGCCGTTTTTGCGCTTCGGTTGCTTTTAAAACGCACGCCAAAGTGGATTACCTGTCTGCTGTGGGCGTTGCTTGCCGTGCGGCTGTTGTGCCCGTTCTCTGTGGAAAGTGCCGTCAGTTTGGTGCCGAACGGTGAAACGGTCACGCAGTCTGTTGCAATGCAGGGGATTGCACAGCCGACCGTTGAAACGGTTGCATCGCCGCCTTCGGCGGTCAATCTTGTATTTGGCATTTGGGCAGGCGGCGCGGCAATTCTGTTTTTGTATGCGGCTGTCAGTTATATCCGCTTGTATTTGCGCTTGCGCGTACATATACAGGACAGCGGCAATGTGTATTTGTGCGACGGGTTGAAAAGTCCGTTCATTTTCGGTATTTTTAAGCCGCGTATTTTTCTGCCGTCTGATATTACCGCAGACAGAAAAACCTATATTTTACAGCACGAATTTGCGCATCTTGCCCGCGGCGACCAATTTTGGAAACCGTTGGGGTTTGCAATTTTGACGGTGTATTGGTTCCACCCACTGGTTTGGGTGAGTTATATTTTGTTTTGCCGTGATATTGAACTTGCCTGTGACGAACGCGTCGCGCGGCGTTTGTCGCTTGCCGAGAAAAAAGCGTATTCCGAAACATTGCTTCTATGCAGTGTGCGCCAAAAAAGCGTTGCGGCGTGTCCGCTTTCCTTTGCCGAGGTCGGTGTGAAAGCGCGTGTGAAATCCGTTTTGCGCTATAAAAAGCCGCTGGTTTCGGTGGTTGTGTTGTCGTGTATCGTGGTGCTTGCGGTTGCGGTTTGCTTTTTGACCGAGCCGAAAGCGGAAACGGCACCCGTAGCAGAGGAAAATACGGTGCAAAACGCAGAAATCACCGAACCTGTGACAGAGCCCGTGACCGAGCCTGTAACGGAACCGGTAACCGAGCCGACAACAGAACCCGTGACGGAAGAAGCAACCGCCGCGCCGACTACGAAGAAGAAAACAGCAGCGATTACGCAGAATAGCAACAAACCGGTTATAGATGCTTCGGATGTTGAAAGGCAGTTAGAGGAAGGTCTCCGTCAACAACAAGAATATGTTTATCGGGAGATGTCTTCTATAAATGCCGAAGCCCAAGCAAATGCCGCACGAGCCCAACAGAACACCACATCTGCACAGGGGATTCGTTGGGATTATGCGATGCCGTAGAGCACTGTCATTCCCTACGAGAATGCCATTTACATTGTGTCAAAATCCCCGTAGGGAACGGGCTTGCCCGTTCCGATTGAATAATTAAAATGAAATGCGTGCGTAGGGGGCGACGACTCGGTGCCCCGTAATAAATTACATCTATTTTCGCGGGCGAACGGTAGGGAACAACCGAAGATGCGTTCCGCGAAATTATGTCAAAATCCACGGGCGGCCGAGGTCGACCGCCCCTACACCCGAAATCTATTGTACGCGCAATCTGCGCAAAAAACGGAGTCAATTATGAACATCAACACCCAAACCTACACCTTTCCCTCTTGCGCGGGGATAGGGGACATTCACGCAAAATGCCTGTGCCCGCAAACGGAAACGGTCAAAGCCGTGGTGCAGATTTCGCACGGTATGGCGGAGCACGCTGCGCGCTACCTGCCGTTTGCCGAATATCTTTGTGAAAACGGCTTTGCCGTATTTTTACACGACCATATCGGGCACGGGGAAAGCGTTGCTTCCTCTGAACTGCTTGGCTACTTCGGCGAACACGGCGAGCAAAACTTTATAGCGGATATGAAAACCGTCACCGATTGGGCAAAAAAAGCGTACCCCGATTTGCCTCTGTTTTTGCTCGGACACGGTATGGGCTCTTTGATTGCCCGCAAATATACCGCGCAGTACGGCAGTTTGCTTGCGGGCGCGGTTTACAGCGGCACAAGCGGCAGTAACCCCGCGTTGGGCTTTGGGCTTTTGCTTTGCGATATGCTTATTAAATTCAAAGGCGCAAAACACCGTTCCAAACTGCTTGACAAAATCGCGTTCGGCGCATACAACAAGAAAACCGAAAAACGCACCCCTTGCGATTGGGCTTCACGCGACGAAAAAGAAGTGGACAAATTCATAGCCGACCCGCTTTGCGGCTATATGTATACCGTCAGCGGTATGCAGGCGCTGTTTTTAACCGTGCGCGAAATTTCCCAAGACAGTTGGTATGTCGCCGTACCGCAAAATTTGCCTGTGTTGCTGATTTCCGGCACAATGGACCCGATAGGCAATTACGGAAAAGGTGTGCAAGAAGTGTATCGACGCTTGAAAGACACTGACCACCGCAATGTGCAAATCAAACTGTATGACGGCGCGCGGCACGAAATTCTCAACGAAACCAACCGTGCAGAA
>CAMGGF010000222.1 GCA_946055445.1 uncultured Ruminococcus sp.
GCTCAAAGAAAGGATGACCACAAGTCCAACAACAGCCATCATCCTGGGCTGGAACCCCGCCCCTACGGTTGGATGGACAAACCCCAATTTGTCATTCTGAACGCAGTGAAGAATCTCCTTTCGCACATTTTAACTTTATGCTGTTTGAGATTCTTCGCTTCGCGCAGAATGACAAACAAACCACGCACAAAATCTTGTCCCTGCAAAATAACCCTCCACAATCTGTGGCGTGGCAGATTTTGCAAGCGTAAAAAACCGCCCGAAAAATCACAAAAACATTGACAAAGCGTGCAAAATTAGTATATAATGTCTACTCGCAGATTTATTTTCAACAGGAACGGAGGATGAATTCGATGAAAAGAACCTACCAGCCGAAAAAGCGTCATCGCAAAATGGAACACGGCTTCCGTAAAAGAATGGCTACAAGAAACGGCAGAAAAGTTCTCGCCCGCCGCAGAAGCAAGGGCAGAAAGCAGCTTTCTTATTAAGCAAAGTCAGGCGGCGCTGTTTTGAAAAATACGGTCACTTTAAACCGAAACGGGGATTTTTTGCGGCTTTATCACCGCGGCAAATCCTATACAAATCCTGCACTGGTTGTTTATTTACAAAAAAACCGTGCGGGAATTTGTCGTATCGGCATCACCGTGAGCAAAAAACTCGGCAACGCCGTTTGCCGCAATCGCTGTAAGCGCGTCATTCGCGCCGCTTACACGGCATTGGAGCCGTCTGTTCGCGGCAATTACGATTTTGTATTTGTCGCACGCAGCAAAACCAAAGATTTAAAGAGCACCGAAATACAAGCAATTATGCAACAACTACTTCAAAAAGCGGGTGCCATTGAAATATGAAACAATTTGCGATAAAGTGTATCCGATTTTATCAGCGAAAAATTTCTCCGCTTTTTCCGCCGCGGTGCCGGTATTACCCCACCTGTTCGCAGTATATGCTGACAGCGATTGAACGGTTTGGGATTATAAGAGGCGGTTTACTGGGAACATGGCGACTGTTGCGGTGCAATCCGCTTTGGCCGGGCGGCTACGACCCGGTCCCTGAAAAACGGAAAAAAAGTCATTCAGAACAAGACGAATAAGTCTTGCTTCGGAGGATATATATGACAAGTTTGACAAGATTGTATGAAATTTTGGGCATTCCCTTCGGTTGGGTAATTTCCCTGTTTTACGCAATGACGGGCAACTACTTACTCTCGATTTTCTGCTTGACCGTGATTGTGCGTCTTTGCCTTTTGCCCTCGGCGATAAGCCAGCAAAAAGGGATGGCAAAGCAGGCAAGGCTGCAACCGAAATTGCGCCGTATTCAAAAGAAATACGAAGGCAATCAGCAAAAAATTCAAGAGGAAACCCAAGCGCTTTATCAGCGTGAAGGCACTTCCGCAATGACTTCGGGTTGCTTGCCCACGCTTATCCAACTCCCGATTATGATTGGGCTTTTCCAGGTGAACTATCACCCGTTTTCGATGGTGTTGCGTTTGCCGTCGGAAGTTGTAGCCTCTCTGAAAACCGCCGCAGAAGCGTTTGCAACCGGTGCGCAAAACAATTCCATGCGTTTGGAACTGGTCGCGTTAGAGCATTTTTCGGAAATAGACAAAGCCTCTATTCCCGGTCTTACGGCGGAAATGATTACAAAAATCGAACTGTTCATTGAACGGTTTTCTTTATTCGGCTTGGACCTTTCCGCGCGGCCGGACTTTAAAGTGCCGAGCGCGTTATGGATTGTGCCGATTATATCGGGGCTGATTGCACTCGGTATGAGCCTGTACTCGCAGTATCGGCAGAAAAAAACCAACCCCGAAATGGCGAAAAACCCGATGATGGGTTGTATGACGCTGTATATGCCGATTATGCAAATTGTGTTTGGCTTTATGTTCCCGATAAGCGTCGGTATTTACACGATTATGTCCACCGGAATTTCCTTTATTCAAATGGTCATTTTAAATCATATTTATGCGCCGAAAAAAGTGCTTGCGCGCGTGATGGTGGAGGAAACGGTGTATCGCCGTTCCAGAGAAGAGAATGTGAAGAAAATCAAAGAGATGCAAGGCGCAAGCGACAAGTAAGGAGAAAAAGCGTTTATGACGAAAGAAGTTATTAAGTCCGCTTCCACCATTGAGGAAGCCAAAGCCGCGGCTATGCTCGAACTCGGGCTTACCGAGGATGACGATTTTCATTATGAAGTGTTGAAAATGCCCTCGAAAAAGATTTTGGGGCTGTTCGGCGGCTCGCCTGCCGAAGTAAAAGTGTCGGTGGAAGTGCCCGACGCACCCACCAAAAAAGAAAAGGCGAAAAAAGAGCAAAAATCCGCGCCGAAAGCGGACAAATCCGCCCCGAAAAAAGAGAAAAAAGAACCCAAACCCCAGCCGGAAAAAGCCGCCGAAGTGCAGAAGGCGGAAAAGCCCGACTTCAAACCGTCCGACGCGCACGAAGAAACCGCGCAGTATATTGCTTCCGTTGTGAAAGGCTTGGGGCTTGCAGAATGCAAAATTCAGGCATTTGAGGCAGAAAACGAAGTGCTGTTCGAACTGGATTGCGGCGAAGATTACGGCATTGTCATCGGTCGCCGCGGCGAAACGCTCGACGCGATTCAGTACCTTGCCCGAATGGTCGAAAATAAAGGGCATCAGGGCTATCGGCGCGTGTCCATCAATGTCGGCAACTACCGCGAAAAACGCGAAGCCGCTTTGATTGCGCTGGCGAAAAAAGATGCCGCGCGCGCACTGCGTACCGGCAGAAGCGTGCACCTTGAACCGATGAATCCGTATGAACGCCGCATTATTCACACCGCCATTCAAGGCATTGAAGGTGTAACCTCGTATTCCACCGGTGTGGATTTGGACCGCCGTGTGATTATTGCGCCCGAAAACGCACCGAAAAATCAAAAAGGCGACAAAGGCGATTACCGCAGAAATGACCGCCGCGACCGCCGTGACCGTCACGACAGACCGAAACGCGAGC
>CAMGGF010000223.1 GCA_946055445.1 uncultured Ruminococcus sp.
AAAGCGGCAATTTGGCAGATTTGATTGACGCGTGCGACGCGTATGACAACCAAATGCCAGATGTGGATGACCCGATGGCAGTTGAGCAGTATTTTGATACCGCGCTTTCGGATACAAAAACCTTCCTTCGTGCCGTGAAAGACGCAGAATGTATCGATTACTACGGCGAAGAAACCGAGATATATCAAACCTTGATGACCGATTGGCTTTGCTTAATGCTCATAAACGGGCAGTACGACAAATACAGCGAGGTGTTTGTGAAAAAAATGGCGGAACGCTCGCCGTCGGGTGCCTATTATTTTGACACGTATACGCTGATGCACTACATTGATTATGAGTTCATCACCCTGACCGAGCCGCAAAAGCAGGCGGCACTCTCGGCATTTGACGCATTGCTTGCCGCCACATCTTCGGACGAGGAACGCCAAATGCATTTAGGCGAATATTACGATTTCTGCGAAACCTTAGGCGAATATGACAAGGCGGACGAAATCGAACGGCAGTTGTACGAAGACAGCACCGAACCCGCGGCATAAAAGCACCGCGCACGCGTAGGGACAGGCGTCCCCGCCTGTCCGCAAAATACAAAAAACACAAAATAAAGACTTGTCATTCTGAACGCAGTGAAGAATCTCAAAAAGCGTAAAATACAGAATGTGCGGAATGAGATTCTTCGGCTACCGCCTCAGAATAAAACCACCACGGGCTGTTCAAACATTTGAACAGCCCGTGGCGTTTTTATTATATCCTTCGTATTTTGTTTTATTCCGCCGTTTCCTGTACGGTTTCCTCGGTAAATTCGTGGTCATCGCCCGCAACCGACACCCATTCGGGTTTTTGCACCATAATCCGCACAGCGTGTTTCAAAGTGGCTGCTTCCACTTCTAACTGATTGCCGCCGAATTCGCCGTCGAGCGTGAAAGGCGTGGGGTCATCAAACATAAATTTAATATTTTTGCAATGGCGAATGATAACATTGTCATTTTGCGCCACGGTTTTATGTACCATATCATTGGCAAGGCGCAAAAGTTCACCTAAATTTTTGAACATACGCACAAGCACTAATTCGTGAAGACCGTCGTCAAATTCCACGCCCATATTGTGAAGCACCGGCATACCGCCGACGGAATAGGAATTGGACGCCGCACCGTAAAACCAGTCGCCCTCAAAAAATTCGCCGTCCGCCTCCACGCGCGCGTGGTAGGGGCGCATTTTCACAAAATCCTTTGCCGCCTGCAAATAATAGGCATTTCTGCCCAACACATTTTTAATTTTTTGGTTGACGGCATACGAAATCGCCGTGAAATTGCCGAAGCCTGCCACATACATAAAATGCTCATCGCCGAATTTGCCGATATCCATCGGTTTCGGTTCGCCGTTGATAATCGCTTCCACTGCCGCAAACACATCGGTCGGAATATTCATAGAATGCGCAAAATCGTTGGTGGAACCCATCGGCAAATACCCAATCGGGATATCCTTTCCGAGCGCCATTACGCCGCAAACCGTTTCTTTTAAGGTGCCGTCACCGCCGCAGCAAACGATAATATCAAATTCACCGCCGCGGGCTTTGACAATGTCAAACGCATTTTTGTCAATTTGCGTACAACACGCAGTTACATTGTACCCCGCTTGGTCAAAGCGGTTAATCATACGCATCATATACTGCTTTGCCATTTTTTTGCCCGAAACCGGATTGACAACCAACAGCATTTTTTGATTGTTTGCATCTGCCATACCCACGCACCTCAATTTCTTTCCTTAAATTTTCAATAGATTTTAAAACTGAATTTTTTCCGCAATGAACGCTTCCAATTCGTCAATCGGCAAGCGGACCTGTTCCATGGTGTCGCGGTCGCGCACGGTTACACAGCCGTCTTGTTCACTTTCAAAGTCAAAGGTGATGCAATACGGTGTGCCGATTTCGTCCTCGCGGCGATAGCGTTTGCCAATAGAGCCGGTCTCGTCGAAATCCACCATAAATTTCTTGGAAAGCGCCGCATATACGGGCAATGCTTTTTCGGAAAGTTTCTTGGAAAGCGGTAAAACCGCCGCCT
Source organism: uncultured Ruminococcus sp. (assembly GCA_946055445.1). Taxonomy (GTDB): domain Bacteria; phylum Bacillota; class Clostridia; order Oscillospirales; family Acutalibacteraceae; genus Fimenecus. Next base: position 2,058 of record CAMGGF010000223.1, read on the forward strand.
TGTAGGGCGCGACTGCGGGGCTTAAATGCAACACCACGCGGGTATCGTTTTTCTCGGCATCGAGCACTTCCTCGTCATACGCCTCACATAACAGCGCCAAAACGGTACGGTCCAGCCCGTAAGTGGATTCGATGATAAACGGAATGAATTTTTCGTTGGTTTCGGGGTCCAAATACTCCATTTTCTGCCCGCTGTATTCCTGGTGGCGGGTTAGGTCGAAATTGGTGCGGTTGTGCGTGCCGTTGATTTCGCCCCAGCCGAACGGGAACAAAAATTCAATGTCGCAGGCGGCTTTCGCATAGTGCGCCAACTTTTCGTGGTCGTGATACCGCAAATGGTCGGAAGGAATGCCCAAATCCTCAAAATACTGCTTGCCGTATGCCTTGAAATAGTCGTACAACTCGCTGTCCGTGCCCTCTTTGCAGAAGGTCTGGAACTCCATTTGTTCAAATTCAATGGTACGGAAAGTGAAGTTGCCGGGCGTAATCTCATTCCGGAACGCCTTGCCGATTTGCCCGATGGAAAACGGCAATTTCGCACGCATGGTACGCTGCACATTCAAGAAGTTTACATATTCACCCTGCGCATTTTCGGGGCGCAGGTAAATCACGCTTTTGCTGTTGTTGGTCACGCCGCGGAAAGTTTGGAACATCAAATTAAACTCGCGGATATCCGTGAAATTGTGCTTGCCGCAGTTCGGGCAGGGAATGTGATGGTCCTTAATGTACTGGAACATTTCCTCTTTAGTCATACCGTCGGCGTGTGCATCAGGGTCAAAATCGTCAATCAAATTGTCGGCGCGATGGCGCATTTTGCACTCTTTGCAGTCGAGTAACGGGTCGGAGAACGACGCCACATGGCCGCTTGCCTCCCAAACACGCGGGTGCA
>CAMGGF010000224.1 GCA_946055445.1 uncultured Ruminococcus sp.
CGGTGACCTGAAAACCGAGCGTTTTTAGGAAAAATCCGGCTTTGGGCGAAAAGGCTATATTCAACAGGGAATTGTAGAGTTATGAGCAAATTTTTTCATGTTTCCGAACAAATTGAAACCGCTTCTGCGGCGGCAATGAAAAAAGCCGCGCCGCAGTTTGCAAAATTGGACGCGCTGACGGCGTACAATCAGGAAAAGGTATTGTCGGCGTTTATCAAAAACCGCGTGGACGAAACCGATTTTCATTCGACCACGGGCTATGGCTATAATGACAAGGGCAGAGAAAAATTGGACCGCTTAACGGCGGATATTTTCGGCGCCGAGGCGGCGTTTATCCGCGCGGGCGCGCTTTCCTGCGGTACACATACGCTGTCGGTTTGCCTGTACGGCGTTTTGCGGCCGAACGATGTTTTGTTGAGCGTGACGGGCTTGCCGTATGATACCATTCATTCCACCATCGGCATTGACAACGGCAAAAGCGCAGGCAAGGGGACGCTTTCGGACTTTGGCATCACTTATAAACAGGTGGATTTGACCGAAACAGACGAACTCGATTTTCCCGCCATTGAAACCGCCGCGGCAGACGCGCGCGTGCGTATGGTTTACATACAGCGTTCACGCGGGTATTCCCTGCGGCACACGATTTCGGTTGCGGAAATTGAACGCGTATGCGAACTTGTGCACCGGATCAATCCCCGTGCCGTGGTGATGGTTGACAACTGCTACGGCGAATTTACCGAAGAAAAAGAGCCGACCGAGGTCGGCGCGGACTTGATGGCAGGTTCGCTGATTAAAAATGCGGGCGGCGGCATTGCCGCGTCGGGCGGCTACATTGCCGGGCGCGCGGATTTGGTCGAACTTTGCGCCTGCCGTTTGAACACCCCCGGGTTGGGGTTAGAGGTCGGCGCAACCTTGGGGCAAAACCGCAGTTTGTTTATGGGATTGTTCCACGCGCCCCATGTGGTGGGCGAGGCACTCAAAACCGCTGTGTTTGCCGCAACGCTGTTTTCAGAACTCGGCTTTACCGTTACCCCGAAGCCCGACGAGGCGCGTCACGATATTATTCAGGCGATTTGTTTGGAAACGCCGGAACGGCTGATTGCATTTTGCCAAGGGTTGCAAAAGGGTGCGCCCGTGGATTCTTATGTCACGCCCGAGCCGTGGGATATGCCCGGCTATGACAACCAAGTGATTATGGCGGCAGGGGCGTTTACTTCGGGCTCGTCGATTGAACTGTCGGGCGATGCGCCTTTGCGCGAACCGTTCGCGGTTTGGATGCAGGGCGGCTTGAATTTCCACACAGGTAAAATCGGCGTGTTGCTCGCCGCCGAGGAACTTGTAAAACGCAATTTATTAAAATAACCGAAAAGGGAGTGGGCTTATGCAACTTTTACATTTGAAAAGCGGTACCGATGTGCGCGGTACGGCGATAAACCCCGAAAATCCCGAAAAAATTGATTTGACAGACGAAGCGATACGCCGCATTACCGGCGCATTCGTGCGCTTTTTGGAAACGCAGACCGCAAAACAGGCAGGCGACCTGCAACTGTCCGTCGGGCACGATTCGCGTGTGTCGGCAGAACGGATAAAAACGGCGGTTTTACAAGAACTGACCGCGTGCGGCGTGCAAATTCTCGATTGCGCGCTGTGCTCCACGCCGGCGATGTTTATGACCACGCAGACCGCAGGCTGTGACGGCGCGGTGCAGATTACCGCCAGCCATCACCCGTGGGACAGAAACGGGTTGAAATTCTTTACGCGCGCGGGCGGGCTTTCGGGCAAAGAATTGGAAAGCATTTTGCAAGATGCCGAAACGACACCCCCGCATACAGGCGAAGAAATTCGTGCGAAGTCGATAGATTACCTTTCCGAATATTGCGAACAGTTAAAAGACTTGATTCGCAAAGGCGTAAACAGCAAAGAAAATTATGAAAAACCGCTGACAGGCTTAAAAATCGTGGTCGACGCGGGCAACGGCGTGGGCGGTTTTTATGCCGAACAGGTACTTGCCGCTTTGGGTGCGGATACGGCGGGCAGTCGGTATTTAGACCCCGACGGTACCTTCCCCAATCACATTCCGAACCCCGAAAACGCGGCGGCAATGGAGAGTATCCGCGAGGCGACGCTTTCGTCGGGCGCGGACTTCGGCGTGATTTTTGACACCGATGTGGACCGCGGCGGCGCGGTGACGGCGGACGGCGAAGAACTCAACCGCAACCGATTGGTTGCCGTAGCGGCGGCGATTGCGCTGGAAGACACCCCCGGCGGCGCGGTGGTGACCGACTCCGTGACCTCGGCAGGCTTAACGAAATTCATCCATGAAACTTTAGGCGGCAAACACATTCGCTTTAAGCGCGGCTATAAAAATGTGATAGATGAGGCGGTGCGCCGCTGTGCTTTGGGTGAAGAAACGCCCTTGGCAATTGAAACTTCGGGGCACGCGGCGTTTCGCGAAAATTACTTTTTGGACGACGGCGCGTATCTCGTCACGCGTATGATTATCAAACTGTGTCTTTTAAAACGCGCGGGCGGCGATTTGAGCGATTTGATACAGGACTTGGAAGAACCCGCCGAGGAAAAAGAAATCCGTTTGCAAATTACCGCGCCCGATTTCAAAGCCTACGGCGGCGAAATGATTGCCCTTGTGAATGCTGCCGCGCAAAAAGCCGACGGCGTGCGCATAGCCGAGGACAGTTACGAGGGCACGAAAATCATTTTTGACGCGCCCGACATAAACGGCTTTTTCATTTTCCGTTTGAGTGTGCACGACCCGATTATCCCGATCAATTTTGAGTCGGCGGTTTCGGGCGGCACAAAGCAAATGGCAAAGGTGCTTGCCGCGTGGCTTGCCGAAGCACAGGGGCTTGACAGAACGCCGCTTACAGAATTTTCAAAGAATTTATAAAATGATATTGACAAAGCGTAAGATTTCCATAAAA
>CAMGGF010000225.1 GCA_946055445.1 uncultured Ruminococcus sp.
CGCGCGACCGCAAAAAAATGGCGGTCACCGATAAAAATGCCAAAAATGCGGTTACACATTATGAAACCTTAGAGTTGTATAAAGGGTACGCCTATATGAAATTCCGTTTGGAAACCGGCAGAACGCACCAAATTCGCGTGCATATGGCGTATTTGGGGCACCCGCTGGCGGGCGACGCTGTTTACGGGCACCCGAAAAAGAACGAACTCTCGCTTTGCGGGCAATGCTTGCACGCAGGCAAAATCGGCTTTGTCCACCCGCGTACCCAAGAATATATGGAATTTGAAAGTGCGCTTCCCGCGTATTTTGAGAATTTCCAAAGGAGTTTAACGCTTGAAGATTGAAACACCAAAAAAAACCGATTTTTCCGATTGGCTGGTTGCTTCGGACATTGACGGTACGCTCAACAACAAACTGCGTCGCTTACCGAAACGCAATTACGAGCGCATTTGCGAATTTGTGCAGGAAAAAAACGGCCATTTCACCTTGGCGTCAGGCCGAAATATCAGTTCCATGCGCAAACCGTTTCAAAGTCTGCCGATTGCCTCCACGCCGGCCGTACTTTTAAACGGCGCGGGAATTTACGATTACGAACACGAAAAAATGTTGCGTTTCCACCCCATTAACCCCGCAGGGTATGAATTGGTCAAAAAAGTGACCGAAAAATTCCCCGCTGTTGAGGTTGAAATTTTGACGAGTGACCGTGCTTATACGGTTAATGCGCACATTTTTGCCAATATTATGCTTACGGCGGACAATTTGCCCCACCGCAAATTCAAAAAGGCAACCGAAGTGCCTCCCGATGATTGGGGCAAGGTGATTTTCTTGGGCATGCCGCCTTTGATTTCGGCGGTGAAGAAATACTTGCTGAATATAAAAGACCCGTGTGTGAATTTTATGTCCTCGTCCGTTTCTTCCTTTGAAATGCTTGAACAGGGCATACACAAAGGCGTCGGCGTAATGGATATTGCGGAGATGTACGGCATAGACCGCGCGCATACCGCCGCAATCGGCGACTATTTCAATGACTACGAAATGCTCAAAACCGTGGGGCTTCCCGCCTGTTGCGGGCAAGCACCGAAAAAAATGCACGAAATTGCAAAATTCCACGCGTGCCATTGCAACAGAGGCGCCGTGGCGGATTTGCTTGAATACATTATGTATGATTATAAGGAGGAGTAACTGATGACCGATACACAGAAAAAGGAGTTGCAGATTTTTGCAACCAAAGCGCGTATGGGTGTTTTAGAGGGCGTGTATAACGCCAAAGCAGGGCATCCGGGCGGGTCGCTTTCCATTTGCGATGTGTTGAGCGTGCTGTACAACACAGAACTGCGTGTAGACCCGAAAAATCCGAAAGCGGAAAACCGTGACCGTTTTGTGCTTTCCAAAGGCCACGCCGCGCCCGCGCTGTACGCAACGCTTGCGCTCAAAGGCTTTTTCCCCGTGGAGGATTTAAAAACACTCCGTAAGTCCGACAGTTATTTGCAGGGTCACCCCAATATGGATAAAGTCCCCGGCGTAGATATGAGCACGGGTTCTTTGGGGCAGGGCATTTCCACCGCGGTCGGTATGTCGCTCGGCGCGAAACTCGATAATGCCGACTATCGCGTATACACAATTCTCGGCGACGGCGAATTGCAGGAAGGGCAGGTCTGGGAGGCGGCAATGTTTGCCGGCAACAAAGGACTTGACAATTTGGTCGCGTTTATCGACAACAACAACTTGCAAATTGACGGTACAATGGACGAAGTCAACGCCCCGTACCCGATTGCAGAAAAATTTGCCGCATTTAATTGGAATGTGCTCGAAATCGACGGTCACGATTATGACGCGATTGAAAAAGCATTGGCAGATGCAAAAGCGTGCAAAGGCAAACCCACCGCGGTCGTGATGAAAACCGTGAAGGGCAAGGGCGTTTCGTATATGGAAAACGCTGTCGGTTGGCACGGCAGTGCGCCGAATACCGAGCAGTATGAACAGGCAATGGCAGAACTGAAAGCCGCGCTGGCAGAATTGGAGGCGTAAGGTATGGCAGAAGTAGTAAAATGTGCAACGCGTGAAGCCTACGGCAAAACGCTTGTTGAATTGGGCGAAAAAAACGATAAGGTTTTGGTGCTGGATGCCGACCTTGCGGCGGCAACCAAAACAGGTATGTTTAAAAAAGCGTTCCCCGAGCGATTCATTGATGTCGGCATCGCCGAAAGCAACCTGATGGGTGTTGCGGCGGGGCTTGCCGCAACGGGGCATATTGTGTTCGCAAGCAGTTTTGCAATGTTCGCGGCGGGCAGAGCGTTTGAGCAGGTGCGTAACTCCATCGGGTATCCGCATTTGAATGTCAAAATCGGCGCAACGCACGCGGGTATTTCCGTCGGCGAGGACGGCGCAAGCCACCAGTGCTGTGAGGATATCGCCTTGATGCGTTCCATTCCCGGTATGGTCATTTTAAATCCTGCCGACGATGTCGAGGCGCGTGCGTGCGTGCTGGCGGCGGCAGAGCACGAAGGCCCTGTGTATATGCGTTTCGGCAGACTTGCCGTGCCGCGTGTGTTCGATGAATCCTATCAGTTTGAAATCGGCAAAGGTGCTGTGCTCACCGAGGGCGACGATGTCACGATTGTGGCAACGGGTCTTATGGTCAACGAAGCCTTGCTGGCGGCGCAAAACTTAAAAGCGGACGGCATTTCGGCGCGTGTGGTGAATATGGCAACGATTAAGCCGATTGACCGTGAGATTATCATAGAGTCCGCCAAGAAAACCGGTGCGATTGTCACCGCAGAGGAACACAATATCCTCGGGGGCTTGGGCAGTGCCGTGGCAGAAGTCGTTTGCGAAACCGTGCCCGTGCCCGTGCTTCGCGTCGGCGTAGAAGATGTGTTCGGTAAATCCGGCCCCGCTGTGGAATTGTTACACATTTACGGGCTGGATGCACAGCATA
>CAMGGF010000226.1 GCA_946055445.1 uncultured Ruminococcus sp.
GTAACGACCCCACAGCCGATATGACGAAAGAAGTCAAAGTCGGCGATGAGTTGAACCTCATCATTATGAAAACCAACGATATGGAAGGGACCGTCGCGCTTTCGAAAAAAAGATACGATGCCATTCAAGCGTGGGACGCGTTGTCCGAAGAAAACGAAGAGCCTGTTGAGGGCAAGGTAACCGGTATTGTCGGGGACGGCAAAGGTTTGTTTGTCCAGTACAACGGCATTCGCGTGTTCATTCCCGCGTCTCTTTCCAAAGTCAGCCGTAACGATTCCTTGGAAGATATGGTCGGCAAAACCGTTTCCTTCAAAATCATTGAAGTGGACCGCCGCCGCCGTCGCGTTGTCGGTTCTATCCGTGCGGCATACAAAGATGTCCGTGCCGCAGCAGAAGAGGCTTTCTGGGCACAGGCGGAAGAAGGGCAGACCTACACAGGTACGGTTCGCTCGCTGACCAGTTACGGCGCATTCGTCGATATCGGCGGTGTGGACGGTATGATTCACATTTCCGAACTTTCTTGGAGCCGCATCAAACATCCGTCGGATGTTGTGAAAGTCGGCGACACGGTTGAAGTCTACATAAAGGCGCTTGACCGTGAAAACAAAAAGATTTCCTTGGGCTATAAGAAAGTGGAGGACAACCCGTGGGAAATCCTCAAGAGAGATTATCCCATCGGTTCCGTGCTGAAAGCAAAAATCGTCGGCTTGACCACCTTCGGTGCGTTTGCATCGGTCATTCCCGGCATTGACGGCCTTATCCACATTTCCGAAATCTCTTACAACCACATCGGCAATCCGGCAGAAGTCTTAAAAGTCGGCGACGAAGTGGAAGTAAAACTGTTGGATGTGGACTTTGACAAAAAACGCGTCAGCCTGTCCATCAAAGCGTTGTTAGACCCGCCGGCACCGGCAGTGGAATCCGCGGAAGGCACGCCCGTTTCGATTGACGAATTGGCGGCCCAGGCTGCTGAAGAAGCCGCACCCGCTGAAGAACCTGCGGAATAATCGAAAAGGTAAGCAAAATAGAAACAGGGGGCAGGTGGCGAACTTGCCCCCTGTTTTGCGAAAAAGCAAAATCAAAAGAGAAGAGGAAACGAAATGCTCGGTAAAATCATCCCCGCCGTAACGCTTGCGGCAGGTGCGGCGGCAGCGGCAGGCGCCGCCGTCATGAAAAAGAAAAACATTTGCCCGATTTGCGAAGTGAAAAAGGCAATGAAACGCGCCGATGTACACATCAAAGCCTGTACACCGTATCAAAACGGCGCGTCGCAAACACCGCCGATGGGCTGGTCGAGTTGGAATACTTTTCGCAACAAAATCGACGAAAACCTGATTTTGGAAACCGCCGAGGCTATGCAAAAATCCGGACTTTTGGCAGCGGGGTACAGTTATGTCAATTTAGATGACTGCTGGCAAAGTTCCATGCGTGATGAAAACGGCAGACTGCAAGGGGATTTAACCACATTCCCGTCGGGCATTCCCTCGCTTGTGCGCCGTTTAAATGAAAAAGGCTTTAAAGCGGGGATTTATTCTTCCAACGGCACACTGACTTGTGAGGATTTGCCCGCTTCTTTGGGGCACGAGCGTGTGGACGCCGAAACCTTTGCCGAGTGGGGCATTGAATATTTCAAATACGATTTTTGCCACCATCAGTATATCCCCACCACCGCGCCGATGATTGACAAGGTTTTAATCGGCGGCGGCGCGCTGAAAGAAGAAATCGTTCTCGAAGCCGAAAACGGTGAACTGTACGGCACGGCAAAAATTGTGGATGACGGTAAAAGTTGTTATGTTACGCGGTTGGACAGCAACTTGGGCGCCGTGCGATTCAGTTATGTCAATATTCCCGAAGACGGTGAATATGTTTTGACTTTTGTGGTACACAAAAAGGGCGAAACCGAAAAATATGCGGTGGTTACCGTGAACGGCTGCGACAAATATCCCGTGACTTTCCCGCCGACTAAATCTTGGACGCGCGACGGCAGAACACAAATCAAAATCCGCTTGAAAAAAGGCGACAATACTTTGGAAATCCGCAATCCGATTGCTTCCAAAATGGATAGTGCCGCCACGCAGTATATTGCAATGGGCAAGGAGTTAAAGCGTGCGACTGCAAAATACGCCGCAGAACACGGCGTACCCGAAAAGCCGATTGTATTTTCCATCTGCGAATGGGGTTGGAACAAACCGTATAAATGGGGCAGTGAAGCGGGCAATCTTTGGCGCACCACGCCCGATATTCAGGCGAACTGGGTGTCGATTGTCGGCATTTACGAAGCCAATGTGCGTTTGTATAAATATGCGTGCGTCGGCGGCTATAATGACCCCGATATGCTCGAAGTTGGCAACGGCAATTTGACGGTTGACGAAAACAAAGCACATTTCACCCTTTGGTGTATGATGGCTTCTCCGCTGATTTTGGGCAATGATATTCGCCTGTTTTTGAAAGCGGACGGCTCGGCGGATACGGACAATCCGATTTTGAAAATCCTGACCGATAAAGATTTGATTGCCATTGACCAAGACGAGAAATGCGTGCCTTGCCGCCGCATTAAGACCAACGGACTTTGCGATATCTTAGTGAAACCTCTTGCAAACGGCGAAGCGGCGGTTTGCTTCTTTAACAAAGCACCGAAAGCAATGCAGATGACAACCTCGTTAAAAGCGATTGCCAATATGGCGTTTGTCGGGTTACCGATGTCTTCGGACGGTTACACCTGCACCGACCTTTGGGAAAAAACCTCGTCGGAGGTGCTCGACGCGCTTTCGGCAGAAGTGCCGTCACACGGCGTGAAAGTGTACCGCGTAAAGGCGAAATAAAAAATAAAAACGAAAAACGGACGGTTTGCAAAC
>CAMGGF010000227.1 GCA_946055445.1 uncultured Ruminococcus sp.
GTAAGGCGGAAAAAGCGATTGAAGCCTTGCAGGAAATGGCGGCGGCGACCTCAAAAGTATTGCGTGACGGCAATGTGCAGGAAATCCACAGCGAGGACCTCGTTGTCGGGGACGTCATTTTGCTCGAAGCGGGCGATGCTGTGCCTGCCGATGCGCGCATTATTGAGTGTGCAAGTTTAAAAATCGAAGAAGCCGCGCTGACGGGCGAGTCCGTGCCCGTCAATAAAGTGATGGCGGCAATCGGTTTAGACGGGCAGAAAGATGTGCCCCTCGGCGACCGTAAAAATATGATGTATATGGGTTCTTCCGTGGTGTACGGGCGCGGTCGCGCGGTTGTGACCGCCACGGGTATGGATACCGAAATGGGCAAAATTGCCGGCGCGTTGGCCGCCGCGGAAGACGGGCAGACGCCGTTGCAAAAGAAACTTGCGCAGTTGAGCAAAATTTTGAGTGTTTTGGTGCTCGGCGTATGCATTTTTATGTTCGGCTTTGACATTGTCCGTTGCTATTTGGGCGGCGGCACCCCGAACTTTGCATTTTTGCTGGACTCGTTTATGCTTGCGGTATCGCTGGCAGTTGCCGCAATCCCCGAAGGTTTGGCGGCGGTTGTTACGGTGGTGCTTTCCATCGGTGTGACCACGATGTCGAAGAAAAACGCGATTATCCGCAAATTGACCGCGGTGGAAACGCTCGGCTGTGCGCAGATTATCTGTTCGGACAAAACCGGTACGCTCACGCAAAACAAAATGACCGTGGTCGAGCATTACGGCGACGACGAAACCCTGTTGGCGCAAGGTATGGCGCTTTGTACCGATGTCAATATTGACAGCGAGGGCAATTTGGTCGGTGAGCCTACGGAGGCGGCGTTGGTTGCGTATGCCCTTTCGTTAAATCTCCATAAAAACGATTTGCTCAAAGCCGCGCCGCGTATCGGGGAAGCGCCGTTTGACTCGATGCGCAAAATGATGACCACGGTGCACAAGACCGCCGACGGTGTGTTGCAGTTTACCAAAGGCGCGCCCGATGAGGTGTTGAAAAACTGCACGAAAATTCTGAAAAACGGCGCACCTGCCGACTTAACCGACGAGGACCGCACCGCGATTTTACAGCAGAACAAAGCCTATGCCGACCGCGCGTTGCGCGTGCTCGCGTGCAGTTTTAAAACACTTGACGCCGCGCCCGAGGACCAAAGCCCCGAAGCGTTGGAACACGATTTGGTATTCGTCGGCTTGGTCGGTATGATTGACCCCGTGCGCCCCGAGGTAAAAGACGCGATTGCCGAATGCCGCACCGCCGGGATTCGCCCGATTATGATTACCGGCGACCACAAGGACACCGCCGTTGCCATTGCTATGGAATTGGGCATTATCCGCGACGCGTCCGAGGCAATTACGGGCGCAGAATTGAACGAAATTTCCGACGAGGACTTCCAAGAAAAAGTCACGCAGTATTCCGTGTACGCGCGCGTGCAACCCGAGCACAAGGTGCGCATTGTCAATGCGTGGCGTTCGCGCGGGATGATTACCGCCATGACCGGCGACGGCGTCAATGACGCGCCGTCCATTAAGAGTGCCGACATCGGCGTCGGTATGGGCATTACGGGTACGGATGTGACCAAGAATGTTGCTGATATGGTTTTGGCGGACGATAACTTTGCCACGATTGTGTCCGCCGTGGAAGAGGGCAGACGCATTTATGACAATATCCGCAAATCCATTCAGTTCCTGCTTGCCTCTAACCTCAGCGAAGTGATGTCGATTTTCTTTGCCAATGTTTTGGGCTTCACGATTTTGAGACCCGTGCACCTGTTGTGGATTAACTTGGTAACCGACTGCTTCCCCGCACTGGCGCTCAGTATGGAAAAGGGCGAAAAGAATTTGATGAACCGCCCGCCGCGCAAATCCACCGACGGCATTTTCGCAGGCGGCGTCGGCGGCGACATTGCCTATCAGGGCTTGCTCGTTACGGTGCTGACGATTTTGGCATATTTTGTGGGGCACTTTATGGAAGCGGGCGTTTGGGAAATCACAAACAGCCCCGACGGTATGACAATGGCGTTCTTGACGATGTCCATGTGCGAGATTTTCCACTCCTTGAATATGCGCTCGCAAAAAGGCTCTCTTTTCACCATCGGGCACAGAAACAAATTCCTGGCGCTGTCTACCGTTGCTTCGCTTGTTACCACCACGGCGGTTATTTATATTCCGTTTTTGCGGGAAGCATTCGGTTTTGAATTTATCGACCTCAAAGAATATGCGATTGCGCTGTTGCTTGCCGTAAGCATTATTCCGCTTGTCGAAATTGTGAAATTCTTTGAACGGTTGCACAGCAAACGCAAACAAAACAAGGCATAAATCCCGATATAGTTTAACGCACCCCGATATATCTTCGGGGTGCGTTTTTGTGTGCGAAAACAGGCAAAACCGTCGCCGCGGTTACAGGCTGTCCTTCAAAGCATCTAAACTGATATCCAACGCCGAAGCCAAGCGTATGGCGGTGGATAAAAGCGGATTGGCTCTGCCGATTTCCAATTCCTGATAATGGCGGACAGACAAATCTGCAAACGCGGCAACCTCCGCTTGACTCAATCCTTTTTGGTTACGGCGAACATACAAATTGTGTGCAAATTTTGTCTTGATTGTCATAACATACGACTCCCTTCTCCCCTATTTTAACGCGTTTTTTCCAAAAGAAAAGTACCAAAATGCGTTTTCTACGAAAGTGACAAAACATAACATATTTTCGCAAAAAAATTGTATGCTTTTTGCGTACTTCGGTGATAAATTTTTATTTATTTAACCAATCGTAGGGGCGGATGCCTCATCCGCCCGCGGACAGGTGAGGGCACCTGT
>CAMGGF010000228.1 GCA_946055445.1 uncultured Ruminococcus sp.
GGCTCGTCCTTTTGCACCACCTGCAAGCACCCGCTGAAATGGTATGATTTATTTCCGCTGTTCAGTTGGCTGTTTTTAGGCGGAAAATGCCGCTACTGCAAAGCAAAAATTTCACCGATTTACCCGATTGTGGAAGCGACCAACGGCATTTTATGGGTGCTCGCCTACATCTTTTTGACCGACTGCAAATTGAATTTTGCGCTGTTCGGGTATTTTCTCGTTTGCTCGGCACTCGTTGTGGTGTTTTGCATTGATTATAAATTCCAAATCATTCCCGATTCCATGTGGATTTGCGTGCTGTTGGGCGGTGTGCTCGTCTATGTGCAACAACTTGTGGAGCACGGCTTTGTTTGGCAGGAACTTGTATCCCGTCTGATCGGTATTTTCACCGCAAGCGGTGTTTTGCTGGTCTTAGGTATGCTTTACAGAGGCGGTATGGGCGGCGGCGACATTAAACTGATGGCGGCGGCAGGTTTCCTGTTGGGCTGGCGAAATGTGCTGATTGCGCTGATGTTCGGCGCGGTGCTCGGCACGCTTTGGCTCGGCGTTACCCGTTCGCTCAAAAAAAGCGATATGAAAAAGGAAGTCCCCTTCGGGCCGCATCTTGCCATCGGCATTTTACTGGCCGCCTATTTTGCAAATCCGTTGATGAATTGGTATGTCGGGATTTGGTCATAAGGTGAGGGGAGTCGAACACAATATGCCGAAAATTTGATATTACGGTGCATTTTCACTTTTTCACCGTTGTCGGATAGAAAGGATTTTTGATATGTTAGTGCATACAGTTATGTGGAAATTCGCGGACGCCGAGGGCAAAACCAAGGCGGAAAATGTTGAAATTGTAAAGCAAGGGTTAGAGGCACTGGTCGGCAAAGTGCCCGTACTGCAATCCATCGAATTTTTCAAAAACGAAGTGGTCTGCGACCGCAATTTTGACGCGATGCTCGTGGTAAAAGTCGCAAACGAAGCGGATTTGAACGCCTACAAAGAACACCCCGCGCACAAGGCGGTTGCCGCGTATGTGGCAAAAGTGACCACCGCCCGTGCCGCCGTGGATATTTACGCGTAAATTTACTTTATGCGTACTGGTTACCTATCCTCTCGATTGAAAATATGTGTTTGTAGGGAGCCACCTTCGTGTTGATTTGCAAAGTTACATCAAATTACGCAGGGGAACGGTTATACCGTTCCGCAAATTTGCAGCAAAAATTTAAAAATGTCATCCTGCGCGAAAAGAAAAGTCCATAGAAAAGAGATTCTTCGGCTGTCACCGCAGAATGACAAAACCGGGCGAACACAGTCCGCCTCCACGCATAAAATTACAGTATATTTATAAAAAGGAAGATGTTTATGGAGTATTCATCGAACTACAAAAAACGCCAACCGCCGCGCCGTCGCGCAAAGCGCAAAAAAGACCCCAAAAAGCCGATTCTCATTGCGGCTGCCGTTTTGGCGGTGATTGCGTTGCTTGTATGCGGCGGCTTGCTTATCAAGCAGAAAAAAGCCGAGTCTGCCGCAAGCGGCGGCTTTGAAAAGGTATCGGAAAGCGTATCTGAAACAATACCGTCGACCGAAGCGCCCACCGAAACCCCAACCGAAATGATTGGCGATGTTTCCATAACGCCGTGCCAAATGACGGTGTATTCCACCACAACCACGCTCAATGTGCGCAGCATTCCCTCTACGGACGGCGACAAACTCGGTATGGTGGGACAAGACCTCCCGCTTTCCGTCACGGGCAAATGCGCAAACGGTTGGTACCGCATATCTTACAACGGCGGCGTGGGGTATGTTTCGGGGCAATATGTGACCGAAACGCCGAGCGGCTCTGCGGGCTCAACGGCGCCGCAGGCGCAAAAAAATGACGCGCCGTATTTGTTTAAAGTCAACCGCACGCAGAATATTGTGATCGCCTATTCCAAAGACGCCAACGGCGAATACACTGTGCCGGCAAAGGCGATGGTGTGCTCGGTGGGGCGGGACGGCAAAACCCCGACGGGGACCTTCCAAACGCCCGGTACAAAATATGCGTGGCGGTTGCTTTCGGGCAATGTTTACGGGCAGTATGCCACGCGCATCAACGGGCCGTATCTGTTCCATTCCGTGCCGTATTTCACCAAGGATAAAGGCGACTTGGAATATGAAGAATACAACAAACTCGGCTCTCCCGCCTCGCTCGGCTGTATCCGTTTGAGCGTAGAGGACGCAAAATGGGTTTATGAAAACTGCCCGGCGGGCACAACCGTTGTGATTTATGACAGCAACGAAAAAGAGCCGCTTTCGAAACCCACACCGATTAAAATTGATGTGAATGACAATCGCCGCGGTTGGGACCCCACCGACCCCGACGCGAACAATCCGTGGAAACAGTAATCATACGCCTCCCCTGCATTTTTGGCGGGAGAGGCGCTTGTTTTGATTTTTAGCGGGTGCTGTTTTGTGCAAAATTCCTTAAAATTTTGCAAATTTGCCGCGGCTTTGTAAAATATTCCTAAACTTTAAAAAACTGAAAAAAATCGCGGAAAACTATGGAAATCCTTGAAAATATCTGTTATAATAGCGGGTGGTTAAGTCTGTCTGTACGGCAACTCCGTTTCGGACAACCATTACTGAGTATATTTTATATTGGAGGTATTCATTCATGAGTCAAAAGTATGTTTACCTGTTCTCTGAGGGGAACAAAGACATGCGCAACCTGCTTGGCGGTAAGGGCGCAAACCTCGCGGAAATGACCGGCCTCGGTCTTCCCGTTCCGCAGGGCTTCACCATCACCACTGAAGCGTGCACACAGTACTATGAAGACGGCAGAAAAATCAACGATGAAATCCAGGCACAGATTATGGA
>CAMGGF010000229.1 GCA_946055445.1 uncultured Ruminococcus sp.
GTTTCCGTTTGCTACACGCGTAAAAATTTGGAAACCGTCACAAGCGACGCGTTTATGGATATGATTATCGAAAAAGGTGCGAAATATGCCCTTTGCTTTAACTATATGCCTGTCGGGCACGATGCGGACAAAGACTTAATTCCCACCCCCGAACAGCGCGAATATATGTATAATTGGCTGAAAAAAGTCCGCAACTCCAAAACAGGCAAACCGATTTTTGTGATGGACTTCCAAAACGACGCGGAATATGTCGGCGGGTGCATTGCCGGCGGCAGAAACTATTTCCACATCAATTCTGCGGGCGACATTGAGCCGTGTGTGTTCATTCACTATTCCGACACGAATATCCGCACGCACACTTTAATAGAGGCGCTGCGGTCGCCGCTGTTTATGCAGTATTATCACAACCAGCCGTTTAATGACAATCATCTGCGCCCCTGCCCGATGTTGGAAAACCCCGAATATTTACGCAAAATGGTCAAGGAAAGCGGTGCGCATTCCTCGGATTTACTGCACGCGGAAGATGTGGACACGCTTTGCAACAAGTGCGCGGATTTTGCCGCCGCTTGGGCGCCCGAGGCGGAACGCATTTGGACTTCTACCACGCACCGCGACACGCACACGCAGTATTACCGCGACACCGCAGAGGCGAAAGCGGCGACCTGTCCCGGTGGCTGTGCGGGCTGTGCCGCATCGTGCAATGCAAGTACAGACACCCCCGCAGAAAGCGCGGATGCACCGCAAGTCAAATAACCGAAATAAAAAGCGTACCCCCGCCGCAGACGCGCAGTCTGCGACGGGGGTTTTGCATTTGTCGGGAATTACACAAGCACTGCCGTGCCTGAGGCGGTAACCATCAGCATATTGCCGCCCTGCCCGAGCACCTCGTAATCTATGTCGATACCGACCACGGCGTTTGCGCCCATTTGCGCGGCACGCTGTGCCATTTCGTTAATGGCCTGCTCGCGCGCTTCAATCAGTTCCTTTTCATATGTGCCCGAACGGCCGCCGAAAAAGTTGCTGAGTCCTGCGGCAAAATCTTTGACGAAATCCACGCCGGAAATCACTTCGCCGCAGACAAGCCCCAAATAGTTCTTGACGGGATAGCCCTCTACATTCGGTGTTGTAGTTAAAATCATATGTATGCCTCCTTTTGTATGTTTATAAGCCCAACTTATCGTATTCCGTATCCGCCTGCTTTTTCAGTTCCGAAGCAACATACCCCAAAACCATACATAGCACGGCGCGTTCCAGTTTTTCTTTCGAATCCGCGTTCGGTCCCTGATACTGTGTGAGATGCTGTTCAATAATCTCGGCAAGTTTTTCGCGGTCTGTGGTTTGCTGTGCGTCGGCGTCATATATGACGGCGCACAAGAGGCTAAACAGTTCTCGGTCGGGAATAATATCGTCGCTGCGGTCATCGACCTGCCCGTTTATGTAGGTCATCAGCGCAATGATTTTATCGAGTTGCATCGAGTTTCTGAGCATATTGATAATCACGATTCGCACAATTTGCGGCTCACCGTAACGCTTGCCTGTCGGGCTTTCCACCCAGCCGCGTTTCACCCAATTTTGAATGGTAGAACCCTCTAACCCCGTCAACTCGCGCAGTTGGCTCAAAGTGAGCCCCTTGGTTACCGCCAGCACGGGCGAAAGCACCGCAAACGCATTTTGCTGTAAGCCGTCCGTCCACGGCAAAACAGTCCCCGGTACGGTTTTCAACATCAAATCTCCTCCTTTTCCGTTGTGATGATTGTATCATAAGTTCACAAGAACCGCAATAGGCGATTTTTCGTCGAAATATCGGATTTTGCCGAATTTGGGCGAATTTTTGCGCGCGGCAATCCGTTTTTGCCGCCGTTTGCGCGTTTGTGCCGTTTTAAAGGGCTGTTTTCGGGAAAATACTGTCGCACAGCGCAATATACACCGGCGACAGACCGTCGGAAAGCCAGTCCGTGAAATCGGGCAACCGCCATTGCGGCAAGTGCGGCTCGGCGACGGGCAAAGAAAAGGCAACCGTAGAGAATGCGGCAGATGCACAAAGATACAGCCCGCCGCCGTGCAGATTTGCGGTTTGCGCGGCAAACCACAGCCCGCCGCCCGTGCGCTTTTGCGCCGCATAAAAAGCGGGCAGTGAAATCTCCCCCTCGCCCGAAACGGTCAGCACCGCCCTGTTCCCTGTGCGCGCGGCGTCGACAAACACATATCGTCCCGTACTGTGTAAAAGCGCGTCGGACAGCAAATTGAGCGTTGCCCACAGCACAGCGTGCGGGCGGCAGGCGGCGAAAACTTCCGTTTCGCCCGTGAAAAACACGCGTTTGCGCGACGCGCACAGCAAATCCGCACAAAACGAAATATTTTCGCACAGCGCAGGCAGGGAAAGTGCAAAAACAGGCGCATCGCCTTGCGGCGGTATTCGGTTTTGTAACGCACGCAGGATTTGCAAGCCGCCGACGCGTGCAAAAAGCAGGGTTTCGTCCGACTGCGCCGTCCGGGCACAGCGCTGTACCGCGTCAAAATAGGTCTGTAACTCTGCGCGCAGTACGGTTTCGTTTTCTTTTGCGGCGAACGCCGCCTGTATGTGTTGTAAGGTGTCGAAAAGTTCTGTTTGCATAGGCCCTCCGATGCATAATACGGCTGTTCGGGTTTACACTATTCCAAAGCGCCCCGAAAAACGCCGGAAGATTATAGCAATAGCATACCCAACGCACGCGGTTTTACAAATATTTTAGGCAGTGTGACAAAGTTTTCACAAATCCGCAGAAATTTCCCGAAAGTTCTTGCAAATTTTGCCGTTCCGTTATAGAATAGTAT
>CAMGGF010000230.1 GCA_946055445.1 uncultured Ruminococcus sp.
TTCGGCACGCAAATGGCGTTCGCGGGCGATTTGGAATATGTGAAATGGTACGGCAGAGGGCCGCAGGAAACCTACTGTGACCGCAAAACCGGTGCAAGAATTGCAATGCACAAAATGACCGTCACCGATTTGGAGCACCACTATATGCGTCCGCAGGAAAACGGCAACCGCACCGATGTGCGTTTCGTGGAGTTGACCGACAAGGACGGTAAGGGGTTGCGTTTCGAAGCCGAGGTCGGCACGCCGCTTCAATTCTCTGCTTGGCATTATTCGCAGAATGAACTCGAAAAAGCCACGCACATTCACGAATTGAAGCACCGCGATATTACCACATTCAACTTTGACTTGGCGCAGTTGGGCGTGGGCGGCGATATGCCGGGTGACGCGCACGTGCGCGAGCCGTACATCTTGCACGGCAACCGTGAATACGCATACACCTTTACAATGTCCCCCATTCGCTGATTTACAAATACACAAAAGCAAGCCCGCAACCAAACGGTTGCGGGCTTTTTGTATGGTGTTCAAATCATAGAAAATCAGATTTTCATTACCGCGCCGTCTTTGGCAGAGGAAACCATCGCGGTGTACCGTGCAAGCCAGCCGCTTTTGATTTTCGGCTCATGCGGGACATAAGCGGCTTTGCGCTTTGCCAATTCTTCGTCGGAAACGCGGACATTCACAGACGCGTTCGGAATATCAATGTCGATGATGTCGCCCTCTTCAATCAGACCGATTGCACCGCCGCAAGCCGCCTCGGGCGCAACGTGCCCGATGGACGCGCCGCGCGACGCACCCGAGAAACGCCCGTCGGTAATGAGCGCCACGGTTTTGTCGAGTTTCATACCCGCCAAAGCCGAGGTCGGGTTGAGCATTTCGCGCATACCGGGGCCGCCGACAGGGCCTTCGTAACGGATAACCACAACATCGCCGTCTTTGATTTTGCCTGCATAAATCGAAGCAATTGCCTCGTCCTCGCTGTCAAACACACGCGCGGGACCTGAATGCACCAGCATTTCGGGCGCAACGGCACTGCGTTTTACAACACAGCCGTCTTTGGCAATATTGCCCCACAAAATCGCAATGCCGCCCGTTTCGCTGTACGGATTGTCAATCGGACGAATGGCGTCGGTATTTTTAACATACGCGCCCTTGATGTTTTCACCGACGGTTTTGCCCGTAACGGTCAAGAGCGACAAATCAAGCAAGCCTTTTTTCGCAAGTTCCGCCTGTACGGCAGGCACGCCGCCCGCGTTGTTCAGGTCGTGCATATGGGTGGGACCTGCGGGCGCCAAGTGGCAAAGGTTCGGCACTTTCGCGCTCATTTCGTTAAAGGTCTTTAAATCCATCGGGCAACCCGCCTCGTTGGCAATCGCCAACAAATGCAACACGGAATTCGACGAACAGCCAAGCGCCATATCGCAAGCCAAGGCGTTGCGCAGGGATTTTTCATTGATAATATCGCGTGCTTTGATGTCATTTTCAACCAAATGCATAATCGCCATACCTGCGTGTTTTGCAAGTTGGGTTCTGCCTGCGTGCACGGCGGGAATTGTACCGTTACCGGGGAGGGCAATGCCCAAAGACTCGCAAAGGCAGTTCATACTGTTTGCGGTATACATACCCGAGCACGAACCGCAACCCGGGCAGGTGTTGTTTTCAAAGTCGCAAAGTTTTGCGTCATCAATCATATTGGCTTTGCGCGCGCCGACGGCTTCAAACATTTTGGAAAGCGAGGTTTCCACCCCGTCCACAAGGCCGGACATCATCGGGCCGCCCGAGCAAACCACGGTCGGAATATTGATGCGAAGCGCGCCCAACAGCATACCGGGCACGATTTTGTCGCAGTTCGGCACAAGTACAAGCCCGTCAAAGCCGTGCGCCATTGCCATCGTCTCGACGCTGTCGGCAATCAATTCGCGCGAGGGCAGGGAGTATTTCATACCGATGTGCCCCATCGCAATGCCGTCGCAAACGCCGATGGCCGGCACCATAATCGGCGTACCGCCCGCCATGCGCACGCCCGCTTTGACCGCTTCGGTGAGTTTATCCAAATGAAAATGCCCGGGCACAATTTCGCTGTGTGCGGAAACAATGCCGATTAACGGGCGTTCGAGTTCTTCCTTTGTATAGCCCATTGCATAAAACAGGCTGCGATTCGGTGCGCGTTCCACGCCGTTCAAAATGTTGTCACTGCGTAATTTCATATTTTTGCCTCCTGAAAGTGATATCACAAAATAAAATGCATACTTAAAAATCCGTTCCTTTTCCCTGTTTCCATTTGATAGGATTATAAGTAATGTATTCTCGAATGGAAAGGTACTGTTGCTCGTTTGCCAAAACGGTATCATAAAATGATTTCTGCCAAATTGGATTTTGATACTCTGTTTCTGCGTGTATCCGTCGGCTCACACCTGACTTGTAAAGTCCGATGATTTCCGATACCGTAGGGAACGGTCTTGACCGTTCCGCAAGGTCACAGCCCAAAATCAAAATCAGATGAATATGATTCGGCATAACGATGTAATCATCAATCCGAACACCGTCATATCGAGTTGGAATTTTTAAGAGTTCCTCTTCGGCGATTTTTCCGATTTTTGAGAGATGCACGGCGGAACGGTCAAAACCGTTCCCTACCCAACCAAATATGTTCTCCTTATTATGCGTACAAACCGTGAGGTAATAATACCCTTGTGCGGCATAATCATAGCCTTTTAAACGCGGTAATTTCCTGCTTGGCAATTCCATAGTTTCACCCATTTCCCGCGTATGGCTTTTCCGTTTTTCGGA
>CAMGGF010000231.1 GCA_946055445.1 uncultured Ruminococcus sp.
CCCTAAGGTGAGGGGAGTTGAACCCGATATGGTTTAAAACGGCATATTTTTGCCTGAACTGCGTTAAAAATCTTGCCATACGGCAGTATGGCGGCGATTTTGTGCCTTGTTTAAGCAAAAATCTCCTCGTTTTAAACTGCTCTGCACCGAAAACAACGAGAGTACGGATGAATTTTTGCTTTTGAGACGGCAGTCGGGCTGACGCCCGACAACGGTGAAAAAGTGAAAATGCACCGTAATATCAAATTTTCGGCATATTGTGTTCGACTCCCCTCACCTTATGCGTGCAAGGTGGCACTTAAAAATTCGCGCAGGCGTGCATTTTGGGGATTGTCGAACACCTCGGCGGGGGTGCCGCGCTCGGCAATCACACCGTCGTGCATAAAAACGACTTCATTGGAAACCTCACGGGCAAAGCCCATTTCGTGGGTAACAATCAGCATTGTACGCCCTTCGGCCGCCAATTTTCGAATCACGCTGAGCACTTCGCCTGTAATTTCGGGGTCCAGCGCGGAAGTCGGCTCATCAAAGCAAAGGATTTTCGGTGAAAGCATCAACGCGCGCGCAATCGCCACACGCTGTTGCTGACCGCCCGAAAGTTCGCAAGGATAATTGCCCAATTTGTCGGAAAGGCCGACGCTTGCAATAATCTCCTTTGCCGTGCCGTCGATTTTCGAAAGTTCTGCTTTGGTTTCGGCACGGGAAAGTTTTTTTGCTTTACATTCCTCTTTTACGAGCAATTCCTTTGCAAGCGTAACATTTCTAAGCACTGTATATTGCGGGAACAAATTAAAGGATTGAAACACGAGCCCCGTGCAAAGTTGGTTTTCGCGTTTTTCCGCTTTTGACAGTTTCTCTTTACGCGCGGCGTCAAAGGTGACACGGCCGTCCACGGTGATTTTGCCGCTGTCGGCGGTTTCCAAGCCCGTAATGCAGCGTAACAGCGTGGTTTTGCCGCTGCCCGAAGAACCGATGACCGAAACCACCTGCCCTTCATCTTGGGTAAAGTCAATGCCTTTTAACACTTGTGCGTTATCAAACTGTTTGCAAAGATTTTGCACTTCCAAAATGTGCATTCCGTCTCACCCCTTGTAATAATCGAGTTTTTTCTCGATGTAATTGAACAAAAGCGACAAAAGCCCGTTGAACACAAGGAAAAACACACCCGTGTAGAACAGCGGCCAAATATACCCTTTGCCGGCATACCGCTCCGCCGCCATAATCAGTTCGGCAATAGCGATAACGCGCGCCAACGAAGTATCTTTTACGAGGGTGATGATTTCATTGCTCATCGGCGGCACAATGCGTTTAATCACCTGCAACAGTACGACTTTAAAGAACACCTGTGTTTTGGTCATCCCGAGGACTTGTCCCGCTTCATACTGCCCTTTCGGGATGCTCTCAATGCCGCCGCGGAAGATTTCGGAAAAATAGGCGGCATAGTTAATGATAAATGCCACCAACGCCGCAGTCATACGCGACTGCATCGGCACACCGAACACAAGCCCCGGCACATACAGCACGACAAACAGTTGCAGCATCAGCGGCGTGCCGCGAATCACCCAAATAAAGGTTTTTGCAAACCATTTGACCGATTTAAAGCGCGACATAGAGCCGAAGGTAATCATCAGCCCCAGCGGGATTGCGCCGAGCAATGTTACGAAAAACAGAAATAAGTTTTCGTAAAATCCGTTGAATAAATCGATTGTCACCTGTGTAAAGGTCATTTTTGCACCCCAAACCGCAAACAAGGACACACCCAAAAAGGGTGTGTCTTTGCGTTTTTACTGTGTTACTTTTCGTTAGAAATCAATATTTGTCAACATTTTCGGCTTTGACAACAAGCACCTGTTTGTTGTTCATATACGGCTTGGAGAGTTCCATGGTTTCCTGTCTTTCAGGCGTAATGGTAAGCCCGTTCCAAATGCAGTCAATGTTTTTGGCGTTGAGTTCGGTTTCCTTGGCAGACCAACTGATTTCCTGGAACACGGGCGTTACGCCGAGAATTTCACAAACCGCTTTTGCAAACTCGGTCTCAAAACCGGTCAGTTCGTTATTTTCGTCAATATAGTTCATCGGCTCAAAATAGGTGATTCCGATCACCAATGTACCTTTTGCTTTAATGTATTCCCAATCGGCAGTGTCCAGCGTATCGTCCGCAGGGATTTGCGCCAAGGTGGTATCAATTTGCTCGCTCAATTTATATTTCGCCGCGATTTCGGCAAGTTTACCGTTTTGAATGAGCTCGTTGATTGCCGCATTGACCGCCGCAGCCGTTTTGGTGCTGCCCTTACGGAACGCAATGCCGTACTGCTCATCGGCAAAAGCGTATTTCCCGACAACAGAAAGGTTGGCATAATCCGTGCCCTCGCCAATCATACCGATGGAACAAACATAGTCCACCACACAGCCGTCCGCTGTGCCCGAGGAAACTTCCATCAGTGCTTTGGACTGCGTATCTACCGCAGTGTAATTGGCGGATTTAAAGAAGTCGTCCGATAAAATGACTTCTTCACCGGCAGACTCTTTTTCCGCAACCACATTCAGTGCGGTTTCGGTTTTGCCGCACGCGGCAAAGCAACCGACAAGCATCACGACTGCCAAAACGAGGCAGAGCAGTTTTTTCATTTTCATTTTCATTTCAATTCCTCCGATTTATCATAGTAAAGTGATAACACGCTATTATAATACCGCGCAAAACCGATTTTGTCAACTGTTGATTTGCAGTACGCCGTCGGGGTTGTCACGGTACGCCAACAGTTCACTGACCGT
>CAMGGF010000232.1 GCA_946055445.1 uncultured Ruminococcus sp.
GCCTGCCCGAAATGCGGGTATCTGCATACTATGCGATTTTCTCCATCAACTTGTCATATCGCTTAAACACGGATTCCATGATTTTTGCGCCGTCTTTGTGCACAAACACCACCGAAACGCCGCTGAACTGTTGCGGACAAATACGGAATTTCACCCGTTCGCGTACGGCCGCAGACGGCGAAAAGGCGCGCACTGCCTGTTGTAACAATGTCTCGATTTTATCCATGTTTGACGCCCTCCGTTTCCAATGCGTTTTGAAAATTTTGTTTGGCTTTCTGTAAGCGCGTGCGCACCGCCGAGCCGCTTATCGACAACAGTTCGCCGATTTCGTCGCTCGTAAAGCCCATACTTTTTAAAGTCAGCACTTCGCGGTCCGTGCCCGCAAGGCTTGAAAGCGCATTTTTGACCGCCAGCGTTTCGCCTTCGTCGGGCGCAGCGGATACAGGCAAAACAGCCGTTTCAAAACTTTGCACGCCGCTTTCGGCATATTTTCGCCGCAAAAAGTCATTCTTCAAATTGACCGCGCAACGAAACACCCACGCGCGCCAGTTGTCGGGAATTTTGCCGCCGTCCACGGCTCTCCACACGCGCAAAAAGGCTTCCTGTGCCAAATCCTCGGCACTCTGTTCGCCGAAGCACACATGAAAATATGCGTACACATCACCGAACAGTTCGTTATAAACCGCGTCAAACTGCGTTTCTTTTTCTGTTTCACTCGTACTCATTTTCGTGTAATACTGCCGACATCCCGACACAGTAACTGCACGGTATCAAAGGTGGTTTTTGTGGCACGCACCGTGCCGATGTCGCACAGCAACAGCACCTTTTCCCGCAACAGTTCGGGCGTAACCTTTTTGTCTATGCGCACCGTGCCGATGTCCTTTAAAATCAAATTGCCTGTTAAACTTTCTAAAAGCGATTGTGTCAAATAAAAATCCGGCAAATCCGCTTTTATCAAAACCGCTTCGCCGACCGGCGCGTAAGTGACGGTTTCCGCCTCCAAATGCACGCCGCTTTCGCGCACGCTCGGGTCTGCGCAAATGTGTTCCGACAACACTTTTCCGTGCGCGGTTTTGGGGACTGCACCCACAACCGCAAGGTCAGCGGCATAATACTTATTTTCGCCGTCGCCTGTAAATTTTTCCACAGGTAAAAACGCGTCGTTCTCCAAACATTCCGCGTCTTGCAAATCCAGCGGTACCGCTTTGCCGTTCACCGTCAGCAATTCGATGTTTTCACTGTTTTTGTCATACACTGCCTTGCCGTTTACAATCAAAGACACTTTCTTTTGCGGCGAAATCGGCAAAATACACGCCTTCCCGTTAATCACATACACATTTTCACCGTCAGACACATTCGCATCGCTCAAAGTTAACTTACCGTTGTAAATGTTGATTTTTGCGTCCGCGTCGCAATAGATTGTGGACGCAACATTTTGCATTACCACCTTGGCAAATGCCGCACGGGTTTGCGCGTCGGCATCCTTCGGCAAAATCACCAGCGCCACACCGGAAATCGATTCAATTTCGCTTGCCGCCTCTACGGAATTGTACCCGCGCAGGTCACAGACCGCCATATTTTTGAATTTCATACAATCAACCCTTTTGTTATTCTGTAAAGAAAGACGCGGAACAGGTAAAACCCGTCCGCGTCTTTTTTGTAAAATTATTTATAAAATTGATACAGCGGTGCGGTATCGGTCGCGGTATTGTCCACATACCATGTACTGCCGATTTTGACCACTACAACCGCAACTTCGGCAACCGTTTTGCCGTCCTCGGTCTGCACCGCGACAGTATACGATTTCGCGGCGGTGATTTCGTCTGCCGAAATGCCGTACACCGCAAAAGTATCCGCATCGACAGAGGCTTTGTATGCGTCAAGTGCGATTTCGTTTTCCGCTTTCACAACCGTTGTGAATTTATAATCCTCACCGTAAGCGGTTTGATATGCACCGACGGACTTAAACTCCAACTGTTCGCCCGAATTTTCGTCAAACACATCTTTGGTGCCCGTTAGAGACTTGCCGTAAGTTTCAACATTACCCTCGAGCGCGGTGAACATAATTTCGTCGGTCATATAGTCATCGCCGAACACTTCTTTGCGTACTTCTGTGAGTTTCGCAAAATATTTCGTGAAAATCGAATCGTAATCGTCCCAACCGTTTGCGATTAACTCCGTAAAATACGGATACATCGCGTCAATGACCTGCCCTTGCAAAGAGCCGTCATCGGTTTTGCTTTTTTCACCCATATAGGATTTATCGTTAAAGCCTTTTAAATCGTCGGTTTTGTCGCCCGGCTTATACCCGCTTTCACGGAAAATGACGGGATACATATACTGTTCGCGAATGAAATCGCCGTATTTGCTGTTGACACTCGGCAATGCGTTTTTATAAGCGTTGTAGCCGTTGCCTGTCTGCACAACCGTGTCGGCATACACCCTTGCCACTTCGTCGGGGTGATACCCTGTGTATTTGGTTTGGAAGGTGACGGTTACAATCACTGCAAGCAGGGCGGCAACCAGCAAAAATGCCACCAAAGCATACAGTTTAACCGGAAATACTTTTTCTTTCTTTGCCATATTTCGTCGCCCCCTTATGCCTGTTCCGCGTCAATTGCGGCGGTCTGATTTGCTTCCTCGCGGCGTTTCGCGAGTTCTTTTGTAATCATTTCTTTCTTTTCGCCGACCATATCATAGAACAAAATCGGCACGCCCTGCAAAATGACGAACACCGCAGGAATAATGGTGTAAATCATCAGCATT
>CAMGGF010000233.1 GCA_946055445.1 uncultured Ruminococcus sp.
AAAGA
This sequence comes from uncultured Ruminococcus sp., assembly GCA_946055445.1. Taxonomy (GTDB): domain Bacteria; phylum Bacillota; class Clostridia; order Oscillospirales; family Acutalibacteraceae; genus Fimenecus. The sequence goes on from CAMGGF010000233.1 coordinate 6, forward strand.
ATGCGCTATCACAGACATAGTTTCTTTTTTATCTTTGCAGCAAAGTGCAGACGCTTGGGCAAGGGACATTCACAAACTTTTCACACGAAATTTGGAACGTGCACGATATGCGGATTGTGTAAAAAATAAGGGGTATGATATTTTTGACACGGTTGCAGAGGTAACCGATTATTTTTGTGAAAACGATGTGTGAAAGGGTAGGTACTTGTTCATATGCTGAAACGGTTAGAAACAATTATTCCAAAGGCGGAAACCGCTTTTAAAGTTTTGTATATCTTATTGGTTTTGCTTTCCTTTACAAATTTAATGGTCGGCAACCCGGTGTTGCGGTATTACACATACGCTTTGGTTTTATTCGGTGCGGTTCTGCTTTTATATCGCGCTGTGCATTTTAAGCGTTTTGTTAGAACCAAAGGACTTTGGATTTTAGTTTTATTTTGCGGCAGTATTCTGCTTTCCGCATTTTTAAACCGTAAATACGGTTTAACGGAAAGTTTGCAATCCTTGATTTGGACAACATTGCAGTTCGGATTGCTGTATGCGTGTGACGAGAAGCGTGATATTCAGGAATATCAGCGTGAGTTTTGTATTTTAGCAGTTGTTTTTTCTGTTTACATACTGCTTGCAAATATTGTGAGCATCGGTATGTTTTTTGCACATTACGGCGTGTTTGGGCAATACAGTTTTAACGAAACGATTATCGGTTTTGTTTGGGGCAGACTGTGGGGTGTATATTCCGACCCGAATAACGGTTCGGTTCTGTGTGTTGTTTCTGTGGTGCTTTCCATTTGTGCATGGGCGTCGCTGAAACCGAAAAGCAAACGCGGTTTGAAAGTCCTTCTGGCTGTTAATATCATTTTAGATTATTTCTATATTATGTTAAGCGATTCGAGAACCGGTATGGTTTGTGCTATAATCGGTGTTGCATGTGTGTTGTTCTTTTGTTTTTCAGCCCGTGGATTCCGCAAAAAATCATTTAAGCCTCTGTTAAAAAATGCTTTGTGCTTTGTATTGGCTGTTGTGCTTTCTATTACATTTTATTACAGTTCGCAACTTTTGAAACGCGGCTACAATTACACGCTTGAAAAAATTATTGAATTGCGTAGCCAAACGCCGGGCGAAAACAGCGATGCGCCTGATTTGGTTTTGATTACCGGCAGAGATACAGCCGATACCGAGTCTGACATCAGCAATCGTCGTTTTTCTTTATGGAAAAGCGGTTTGGAAATCTGGAAAACTTCTCCGATTTTCGGCGTTTCACAGAGAAATATTACAGTATATGCCAAAGATGTTTTACCGGATACATATATGGTAAACAATGATATGGGCGCGTTTGATTCCACGCATAATATGTTTCTGGATGTTTTGGTTGGGCAAGGTGTTGTCGGTCTTGCGCTGCTGGGTGCCTTTTTTGTCATGATTGCGATATTGATTATTAAGCGGTTTTTCTTAATCGAGCAAAACCGCAATTCGGTTTACTTTATAACCTTGTTTTCGGTATTGTTGGTATGCGCCTGTTCCTGTATGTTTGTGTTAGATGTTCTGTATTTGAATTCAGCGGCGACAGTGCTGTTTTGGAGTGCACTCGGATATTTGACGCATGGCTTGCGGGAAGAGCATAATTGATTTGGAAAGGTCTGCGTTTTGATGAGTAAGGTTAGTATAATCGTTCCGGTTTACAATGTAAAACAGTATTTGCCGAAATGCATCGAATCCATTCAAAGCCAAACCGAACGCGATATAGAGATTATTTTGGTGGACGATGGCTCAACGGATGAAAGTGGTGCAATTTGCGACTGTTATGCGAAAGAGGATTCTCGAATTTCGGTCATTCACCAAGAAAACGGTGGTTTGGGCGCAGCCAGAAACACAGGCATTTCGGCAGCCACGGCGGAATATTTGCTTTTTATAGATTCGGATGACTATGTTACTGCGGACTTGGTGGAGAAAACCTATTCTGCCGCTGTTGCCAATGCGGCGGATATGGTGGTTTTCGGATATCAGCGCGTGTTTGAGAACGGAGAGGTCGATTATGCCTATGACCCTCCGGCTTCTGCCGCAGAAAAATCGGCTTGTGCTTTATCCGAAAATCCGGAGTTGTTGCTTGTTGCGCCCAGCGCTTGCAATAAACTGTTTAAAAAATCCTTATTCAAAGATATTCAATTTCCACCGCGCGCCTGGTATGAAGATTTGCAAACCATTCCGAAATTATATCCGAAAGCGAATAAAATCGTCTGCTTACACAACTATTATCCGTACAAATATTTTTTGCGGGATAACTCGATTATGCATAACGGCGATGCAGAGAAAACCGTCACGCGACGCATCGAGGCCGTTGATGCGATTTTTGCGTATTTTCGTGCAGATGACGCATTGTTTTCACAATGTGCGGAAGAATTGAAATGGTTATATATGTACCACGGTTATTTCCTGCCTGCCCGTGAAATTATGAACTTTAAAGGAAATACGAAACCGTATTTGACTGTATTGTATACAAATCTTATGCAAAAGTTTTCGATGTGTGAAATTCAAAACAATCGGTATTATGCGCAGTTGTCCAATCGCGAGAAATTGATTTTCCGCTTGTTGCTCTCCAATCAGTATTATGTTATTAAAGGTTTTGTCTTATTGAATCGGTTATTAAAAAAATGAGGTAAAAATATGGATAAAGTTTTGTCTGTGGTCATTCCTGCGTATAATGTAGAAAGATTTTTACAGGATACTCTGCATTCATTTGTCGATGCTTCTGTTTTAG
>CAMGGF010000234.1 GCA_946055445.1 uncultured Ruminococcus sp.
TATGACTTTTTATATTTTTTTTAAAAGATACATATTTAAGGCTGAAGAGTAATGCTATTACTATAATGATTACAAACACAGTTATAATCCACAAATTCTTTTTTTGAATATTGAAAGACCGACATGCAATTTTCATAAAATCACCTGTTTTTAAAATAACCTTAACAATATTTGCTCATTGCATCCATGCGCACAGGGGACGGTTCCTCGTGCTACGAATCCAATGTGTTACGGGTATACTCCGCAACGCGTTTGTCCTCCTCTGTTGCCGGACGAATACGGATAGCCATACCGGTTCCGTACTGCATTTTTCTTTCTATGACGGTAGTGCTGTCCACCGCATAGACGGCATATAAAAGTTTCGCTTTTTCGCCGGTGTTGTCCCTGTTGCTGTTTTTACCCGTATTTCCTGCTCTGTCGTAATAAATTTCTGCAACATACTGCGTATCGCTGTTTAAAAAATCCAACGACAGGCTGACCGTTTGCGCTACGCCGCTGATTGCGCCGACATACCACACATCGCCTGTGCGGCGTGCTGTTGCCGCTGTTTTAGAAATTTCCGCTTTCAGAACAACCAAATCATCCCAATCCGCAGGCATTTCTTTCCAAAATACGCGTTCTTGTTCGGGGAGATTTTCAATGGACGCTCGGTTATTGGTATCCGTGTTTTTCCAAGGCCAGTAAACACAGTTCAGACCGGTAGGCCAAAGTACCGACGATGCAAGTTGATAGGCTCGTGTCGCTTTGCCGGGGTAACAGATTGTATGGTCTGTAAAGCCCTGCACGCCGCGCGCAAATAACGAATTGATATCTCCCTTGACATCTTTGTCGGAAAGTCCCTCGTCCCCGAAAACACCTTCGGCAGATAGCAGATTGGGATACTCCCTTTCAATACCCGTCTGTATCCATTCGTCGTGCACGGTAAGCATCAACTGATATTTGGCGGCAATTTCAATAATCTTTCTTGTGCTTTCTTCATTTTTCTGCGATTTATCGGGCACGAAACCGGGTTTTACGCCTACAACGCCCCAACTTGAAAATTGCGCAAACAATTCGTCTATATCATATCTGCCCAGCCTGTCGTTCAACTGCACATCATTCACATACAGGAAAATACCGATTCCCTGTGTTTTTGCGTAGTCAACAATCGCGGGAATACTTATGTTTGGGGACATTTGAATGTCCCCGCCCCACGGGCAGTTGTCATATACATTAAACGGCTTGTCAGACGCGTCAAACACGCCGCTTTCCGTAACATAAGGGCGCATAAAGTCCTTTGCCGCAGCGATTTCCGCCGAATCGTCGGCGTTCGGCGTTAATTTGTCGGGATTCAGCCGGGGGTCGGACTTTTCGTCAAACTCCGGCCCGTACCATCCGAAATCAAGAATTAAATAGTCAAGACCGCACGTTTTTGCAGTATCCACCTGCAACTTTATCGATTCTGTGGTTTCGTTGAACAGCCCGAGCATAAGCGCCTTTCCGGGTTTGACCCACTGGCTGTATTGGTATTTTTCCTCGTCGGGTGCATCGTTTAAGTTTAAGATGATATCTTTATTTTCCGGCAAATCCGAAAGACTTTCTCCAACGACAAAAGTCCAATAAGGTGATGCGGTTGGGCTGTTTTCGGTAACCTCTACCGCCTGTTCAATGGGTTTCAGCAAGCCTGCACGCGTTTTGGTTAAAAGGGGATATGCGTAATTGTCCAACTTTGATACGGCCAGAGTGACTGCTGTGCCGTCATCAAATTCCGCTGTGAGCGGCGGGTGTATATTTGTTTCTTTTGGTATAGTTTGGATGCGGTGCTTTTTGGCAGTCTGCTGTTGTCCGTTTTCGTGACACAGCGCAACACCCTTGGTTGACAGTGAAAATCTTGTTTGTTCCGCAGTAATTGTGTAATTGCCGTAAACCGATGCGTCGGGCAATATGTAGCGAAATGCAACGCCTGTATTGTATGCTCTGACTTCAACCGACAGACTCTTGTTATCTTGCTGCGCGAAACGGAACACCTTTTCGTTATACTTATCCTGAATTTCGGATTTTTCGCCTACCAATGGAGACCAAACTGTGTTTTGAGACTTGGAAGACAGCATTTCGATTTCCTGAAAATCACGGCTGAAATCGCCGATAGAGGTGTCTAAACCCATTTGGGAAGCGTGGACGATTTCCGTTTGGTTATACACAACGCTGTAATACGCAATGCCGTTGTCCAGCCACAAATACAAATGCAAATCTTTGTCCGGCGCGTCAACGACCTGCGCGTTTGACGGCGCAGAAAAAACGGCCGTTCTGTTTTTCGTTTGGTGGAAGAACAGCAATACCACTGCCGCCAAAATGATTACAATAAACCCAATACAGAAGCGTTTCATCACTGCAAGTTTTTCTTTACCCATAAGCACCCAATTTTCCATAAAATTTTCATCGCACAGGGGACGGTTCTCTGTCTTTATTTTTTGAGATATCAGATGCAAAGACACAGAACCGTCCCCTGTGTTTCCTTAAACCAATCCGCAATCTGCAAACAGCGTCACGCATTCGTATGGCTTTTTGCTTTTAATTCTGCAACATGGCGATAGACCAAACAAAAATACAAAATCGGCGTGAGGAGTAACAGCGGTGGAAGAAATATCGGCAATATAATCGACATCAAGGCAAGTGCGGCGGGAATCAATAACAATAGCAGTTCCGCTTTTGATATAGCTTCACGAAGTTCCCCGATACACAGGAA
>CAMGGF010000235.1 GCA_946055445.1 uncultured Ruminococcus sp.
ATATGCAAATTGCGCGTTGCTTCCGCGACGAGGATTTGCGCGCCGACCGTCAGCCTGAGTTTACGCAAATCGACCTTGAAATGTCATTTGTCGATATGGAGGATGTACTCCGACTCGGCGAAGGCTATATGAAACGCGTTTTCAAAGAGGCAATCGGTGTCGATATTGAAACGCCCCTGCCGCGTTTGACTTATCAAGAGGCAATGAACCGCTACGGTTCGGACAAGCCCGACACCCGCTATGCAATGGAAATCACGGATTTGACCGATGCGGTGCGCGACACGGAATTTGTCGTATTCAAAGGTGCCATCGAAAACGGCGGCACGGTGCGGTGTATCACCGCGAAAAACGCGGCGTCTGTGCTCACCCGCAAGGAAATTGACAAACTGACCGAGTTCGTCAAAGGCATCGGTGCGAAGGGGCTTGCGTGGGCGCGCTTAAACCCCGACTCGACGGCTTGCTCGTTCTCGAAATTTATGACTGAGGCGCAGTTGCAAGCGGTTTTCGATACCGCAAAGGCGGAAACGGGCGATGTGGTGTTGATTGTTGCCGACGCAAAAGAAAGTTTGGTGCTTTCCGTTCTCGGCGCACTGCGGCAGACCGTCGCCGAGAAATTAGATATCATTCCGAAAGACAAATTTAATCTGCTTTGGATTACCGAGTTCCCGTTCTTCGATTGGGACGCGGATTTGGGGGAATATGTTGCGATGCACCATCCCTTCACCGCGCCGATGGACGAGTGCCTTGACTACCTTGAAACCGACAAGGCAAAAGTCCGCGCCAAAGCATACGATTTGGTGCTCAACGGTATTGAACTTTCCAGCGGTTCGATTCGCATTACCAATCCGGAGTTGCAAAGCCGCATTTTCGACCTGTTGGGGCTTACCAAGGAAGAAGCACAGGCAAAATTCGGCTATTTGTTAGATGCGTTCCGTTTCGGCGCGCCGCCGCACGGCGGTATGGGCATCGGGCTTGACCGTTTGTGTATGCAAATGTTGCGCACCGACTCTTTGCGTGATGTTGTGGCGTATCCGAAGGTGCAAAACGCCTCCGAGCCGATGACCGAGTGCCCTGCGCAGGTGGACGCGCTCCAACTTTCCGACCTCGGTATTGCCGTAACAAAACCCGAATAAAAAACAGAAAAATATACCGCCGTAAAAGGGCAGAATTGCCTTTTTACGGCGGTTTTACTATGCGGGGCGGCGATTTACTGTGCGAATATAAATGCCAAAATTGTACCCGCACCTGCCAAAGACGCCAGAGCGCCAAACACCCAATACAGCAGTGCTTTTGACCGCTTGCGTTTCGGCTTCGGTACCTTGTCTATCCCCGGAAGCAAGCGTTCTGCGGCGGCGCGCAGTTTTTGCTCGTCTGTGTCGGCGTATTCGGGCTTCACAAAAAAGAACGCGCGCTCAAAATACACAGAGCCGGTTTCTCGAATTTCCAGTACCTGTCGATTTACGCCTTTTACCATATCCAATGCCTCCGAATCGGTTTTTCATAGTATCGGCTTTTATGTGAATTTTATGCAAAAATCCCTGTGTCGGTTTTTGCGAAAAATTGTCAATATGGGATTTTTACCAAAGTTTTTTCAAATGAAAATATACAAATAGTATATTTTAGTTTTGTTCAAAAATGTTCAAAACCCTGTTCAAAATGTCAATAAGTCATCGAAAAAACGCCAAATTCATAGCAAAAATCGAGTTTTGAACAGATGTTTATAAACATTGTTATTCTTTTGACGAACTACAATTTGTTTTGTCCGCTTTACAAAATATACAGTATGGAGAGCCGTATAGTCAGTTTTTAAGTTTTTCTGTTGTGCATTTTGCCATTGGTAATACTATACGGAATTCGTAAAAAATTTTGGTGATTTTGCGGGCGGAAGAAAAAGGGATTTTTCAAATCGAGTGCCAAAAAACAAAAAATCCGCCTAAAAGCAAACGCTTTCAGGCGGTACATTGTGCGCGATGTGTTTTTCGCTTATGCCCAAATAGATTTCATAATAACGGGATATGCTTCGTCAACAATACCAACAATGCGTTGTACGCTGGTTGCGCACTCAATCCCGCAGGTTTCCTCATCAACCAAGGTATCCATCTCGGCAATTAAATCGCTTTCATCGTCGACATAGAACTTCACCCAACGGTATTTTGCATTCAAGGCATTACATGCCAAAATGCCGGCCGCTTTTTTGTCTGCGGGGAATTTCGCAATTTCCCAGCATTTGTAACTGACAAACGGTTTATCGTCCTTGTCAAACAATACATACACCGGAATGGAGTTCAGATTGTCGCCGTTGTAACCGACTCGAACGGCGCGCTCATCTATATCCGTATATTTGATGCCTTCGCGCTCCATATACTGGAGAAAAAGTTGTTTGTACTTTAACATTGCGGTCACCTCATGAAAATGTATTTATAAGCATTATAACTTTGTGGGATATCAAAGTCAATATGCCGGAAGTGTATATTTGACAAAAAAACCACTTTTTTACGGAAAAATGTTTTAATTTTTGTGCAAATATTTGAAAAAGCAAGAATACACAGTCTTTTTGCCGAATGTGAACGCTGATGAAAGAAAACGCTCGGAAACCGAGAGTTCCGAGCGTCGCGTATGTGCTTGCTTCTATATTTATTTCTTCGCCTGTTTGGAATACTTCTGCAAATACATGAAGCGCACCAAGCGGGTTTCAAACGGGTTGATGGGTT
>CAMGGF010000236.1 GCA_946055445.1 uncultured Ruminococcus sp.
AGCAGGTGCAGGATTTTTACCCGACCCCGGGCACCATTGCTACGGCAATGTTTTACACGGAGTTAGACCCATACACCTTACAACCCGTCTATGTAGCGAAAAATCCGCACGAAAAAGCAATGCAACGCGCGCTGATGCAGTATTTTAATCCGAAAAACCGCGCCTTGGTTGAAGAAGCATTGCAAAAAGCCGGCAGAACGGATTTAATCGGGTATACCGATGCTTGCTTAATTCGGCCCTTACATCCGCCAAAAACAAATACGGCGGTAAATGCAAAAAAATCGCGTAACGGAGGCAAACGATATGGCAAAAAAGTCAAACGCAAATCCTAAAATAACGCGTGCTTTGCAATTTGCGGTTTTGGCAGTATTTATTTTGGCGGCTGTGTTGATTACTTTTCTGTCGAAGCAAGACAAACCGCAAAATCATACAACCGCCTTGACGCCCGACGCAACCGTTTGTTCTGTGCATTTTATTGATGTTGGGCAGGCGGACTGTTCGCTGATAATTTGCGGTGCGGATACGGTTTTGATTGATGCGGGGGAGGTTGACAGTTACCCGACGGTGCACGCGTATCTTCAACAGCAAAATGTAACGGAAATTGATTATTTCATTTTGACGCATGCGCACGCAGACCATATCGGCAGTGCCGACGAAATCCTCAAAAATTACAAGGTAAACAATGTGATTATGCCGAAATATTCGGAAGTGAATATGCCGACTTCCAAAACATATGAGGACTTGCTGTATGCGCTTTCCGATGCCGATGCGAAAGTGATTGCCGCGGTACCCGGAAACAGTTATACGCTTTCGGCTTGCAGTTTTACGGTACTTGCCCCGCATAAAGACTATGAGGAACTGAATAATTCTTCTGTGGTGGTACGGTTTGCTTTCGGCGACACCGCATTTCTGTTTCAGGGTGATGCCGAGCGAAAATCAGAGCAAGATATTTTAGATGCAGGCTTCACCGTGCGCGCCGATGTGATAAAACTCGGCCATCACGGCAGTAAAACTTCCTCGTCTGCCGGTTATCTCACGGTAGTACAGCCGAAACTTGCCGTTGTTTCCTGTGGGTTGGATAATGCGTATAATCACCCCAGTGATACTATTTTAAAGCGTTTGGATGATTTGGGCATTGACTACCGCCGTACGGACAGAAACGGAACGATAGTTGTAACATCAAACGGTACCGAAATTTCCGTAGAAACGGAGAAATAATATGGAAACTTTTATTGTAGACCGCATTGAAAATACAGTTGCGGTGCTTGAAACCGTAAACAGAACTTTTTTGCAAGTCCCGCTTTCCGATTTTGCCGAACAAGTGCGAGAAAGAGATGTTGTTTTTCTCGGCGCGGACGGCAAATATCACACGGATACAGCAAAAACAGAGGAACGAAAAAAAAGGCTGTTTCAATTACAAAAAAATATTTTCTCGGAATGAGAAAAAACTCTTGCATTATTGCGTTTAGAGTGGTATAATGCTTTCGCAATTCACACGCACGGGGATTCCGACAAAATTGCATTTTATGTCTTGTCGGTAAGAGGAACTGTGCGGCGGCAAAAATAAGGAGGAATTTTTTATGTCAGTCGTATCCATGAAACAACTGCTCGAAGCAGGCGTACACTTCGGTCACCAGACCAGAAGATGGAACCCCAAAATGGCGGAGTACATCTTCACGGAAAGAAACGGTATCTACATCATTGATTTGCAGAAAACCGTAAAGAAATTGGAAGAAGCCTATATGGTCGTCCGTGACATCGCTGCAGAAGGCGATGAAATCCTGTTTGTCGGTACAAAGAAACAGGCACAGGATTCCATTAAAGAAGAAGCACAGCGTTGTGGTATGCCGTATGTCAATGCGCGTTGGCTCGGCGGTATGCTTACCAATTTCAGCACCATTAAAAGAAGAATTAAGAGACTCGGTCAACTCCAGGCGATGAAAGCCGACGGCACATTTGAGATTTTGCCGAAAAAAGAGGCTGCAAAACTGGAACTTGAAATTGAAAAATTGGAAAAATTTATGGGCGGTATTACCGAAATGAAGAAACAGCCGGCCGCGATGTTCATTGTGGACCCCCGCAAAGAGAGAATTGCGGTTGCTGAGGCGAAAAAACTCGGTATTCCGATTATTGCGATTGTGGACACAAACTGCGATCCCGACGAAATCGACCATGTTATCCCCGGTAACGACGACGCTATCCGTGCGGTTAAATTGATTGCCGGCGCTATGGCTGATGCGGTTATCGAAGGCAGACAGGGCATGCAGGGTGCTGCGGCAGTTGAAGAAGAAGTTGCCGAAGAAGCTGCAGCTGAATAATTCAAAAAATTTTTTGCCCGCGCTTTTTGGTGCGGGCAAACTTTCAAAAACAGGAGGAATTTATTATGGCATTCACTGCAAAAGATGTGCAGGCGTTGCGTGAGAAAACCGGCGTCGGTATGATGGATTGTAAAAAAGCACTTGTTGAATCCGACGGCGATATGGACAAGGCTATTGATATTTTAAGAGAAAAAGGTTTGGCTTCTGCTGCGAAGAAAGCCAGCAGAGTTGCGGCGGAAGGCGTTGTTGCTGCATATAGCGACGCGACTTGCGGTGCTTTGGTGGAAATCAACTGCGAAACCGACTTCGTTGCAAAAGGCGAGCCCTTTGTTGCGCTTGCAAACAAGGTTGCAAAAACCGTTGTTGCGGCAAAACCCGCTGATGT
>CAMGGF010000237.1 GCA_946055445.1 uncultured Ruminococcus sp.
TGCGGCTGTTCTAACAGCCCCATATTGACAAGTTCCGCCATTTCGTTGCGAATGGTTGCCGAGGATACCGCCAAATCCGGCAGCGCTGCGAGTGCCTTGGAACCCACGGGCTCACCGGTGGCAATATACCGTTCCACAATCGCGGCAAGCAATTTCTTTTTGCGTTCCGAAAGTTCCATATTCACCGCCCCGTTTCTGTTTTTAGCACCGTTAGCACTCCAAACTATCGAGTGCTAACTACAATATATACTATACAATTAGCATGCCGTTTTGTCAACAATTTATTTGTAAACATTTTGTTAAATAGGAAACTTTTGAAAATTTTATTTGCGTACGCGCGTGTGTATGGTACAATAGGGCGTAATGCGATTTTCGAAAACACATAAAGGAGTACGGATATGCTATACATATGGATTCTTGCATCCCTGCTGATTTTGGCCGTTTTGTTTTTGTGGATTCTTGCTTTTTCGGTGGAAAAAGTCGCATTCGGCGCGCGGTGTGAGGGGAACGAATATCTTTCCTATTTCACGGCGGCGGACTTTGAAAACTTGAAAGCAGAACCCATAGAGTTTCAAGGCAATCGCGGCCAAACCTTACGCGGCAACTTATATTTTGAAGCCGACAAATCCGATTTTAAAGCCCTGCTTATCTTCTGCCACGGTATGGGCGGCGGGCATTTGAGTTACACAACGGAAATTGACTTTTTCGCAAAACACGGCTATTTGGTGCTCGCGTATGACAACACGGGCACAATGGCGTCCGACGGCAAAGCACTTTTCGGTATGCCGCAGGCGGTATCGGATTTGAAAAGCGCCTTACAGTTTGTGAAAACAGATGCGCGCACCAAAAATCTGCCTGTGCTGTTGGCGGGACATTCCTGGGGCGCATACACCGTCTGCCGTGCCGCGAACGAGCCGCAGGTGCAAGGCGTACTCGCCTTTTCCGCGCCGAACGATGCCCCTGAACTGCTCACGGCGCAAGCACAGGTGCAGACAGGCAAAAAAATCGATTTTTTAAAGCCGTTTTTGCGCTTGTGTGAAAGTCTGCGGTTTGGTGCAAGCGCAGGAAAACCGACTGTCAAACTGTTAAGAGACACACAAAAACCTGTTTTACTTCTGCACGGCAAAAAAGACGGTGTTGTGCCGATTTCTAACGCTGTGGCGGGCAATGCGGCGCTTGCGCAAAACAAAAACATACAATCCGTCCTATATCCCGAAAAGCAACACAATGTATATGCCACACTTGCGGCAGAACAATATATTGCCGAGGCAATCGGGAAACTCGGCGTGCTTGCAAAATTCAAAGAAAGCGCCGACGAATGTGCCGCTTACGCGAAAACGCTCGATTTTCGCAAAATGTGCGAAGAGGACAGTGAAGTGATGCAAACCGCGCTCGAGTTTTTCAACGGCTGTTTGCAATAACGCGCTTACACCTGTTTGTATTTTCCGTCATATACTGTACTGCTCCCCTTTTCTTTGAAAAAATGTTTATGAAAGGGAATTTCAGGTCAAACTAACGGTGTACCGAAATTCTCTTTGGAGCGTGATTTCTATGACGGTCAAACGCGGGGACATCTATTACGCGGATTTAAGTCCGGTGGTCGGTTCGGAGCAGGGCGGCACGAGACCTGTGCTGATTGTGCAAAACGATGTCGGTAACAAATACAGCCCGACGGTGATTGCGGCGGCAATCACAAGCCAAAAATACAAAACCAAACTACCGACGCATATCAGCGTCAATGCCGGCGGGTGCGGATTGCAAAAAGATTCCATCGTTTTGCTTGAACAAGTACGCACCATTGACAAACAGCGGTTAAAAGAGCGTATGGGCAATCTGCCGCAAGAGGAAATGGAAAAAATCAACCGTGCGCTGTCTGTCAGTTTCGGGCTGGGCACGGAATAGCAAGAAACGGTTGCGTCAACTACACGCAACCGTTTTTATTTGCATTTTACAAAAATTTACGCGTTTAAAATCTTTACTGACGCATATTTTAATGAAAAAGAACGAAAGGAGTTTGCCGATGGCAAATCTGACCGACCAAGAACTGCTTGCCGTGCGCGATGCATTGCAGGCAGAAAAGCGGCTGATACAAAAATATAAAGGATATGCCGAAATGACCGATGACCCGACAGTGCGCGGGCTTTGCGAACAGATAGCCGCGCGGCACAAAACGCACTATGATACGATTTTTGGCGTTTTATCATAAAGGAAACGAAAAACAGGCGCAAAAGCAAAACACGGCTGAAACCGCCGCCGAAATTGCGCCCGAAACAAAAGAAAAAGCGGACGCGCCACTTTCCGAAACGGAGATTTTAGAAGATTTGCTCGCTTCGCAACAGCAAATTGCAGACCTCTACAACAGCGCCGCCGCCACTTGCACAGCGGGCGCGTTGAAAAACGATATGCTGACCGTTTTACGCGAAGAGCACGACCTGCACACCACCGTGTTGACGGAATTAACCGCGCGCGGCAAACGCAAACCCTCCCCCGCCCCGCAAACCAAAATCGACGCGGTCAAGCGGGAATTGGAACAGCAAGAGAAAGCATAAACCTTGTCATTCTGAACGAAGTGAAGAATCTCAAAAAAGCAAAGTACAATGCAAAGAGATTCTTCGGCTACCGCCTCAGAATGACAAATTTTTATTTATCACACAATCGTAGGGGCGGATGCCTCATCCGCCCGCGGACAGGTGCGGGCACCT
>CAMGGF010000238.1 GCA_946055445.1 uncultured Ruminococcus sp.
CCGCCCGCGTGGTTGGGCGAGGGCTTAAATTCACAGCCGAGGGTATACATTTTTGCCATGGGGGTAATTTTGCCCGTATCGCAGAAATCATAGGCATATTTGCCGCGCGTAAGCGAGGGGCAGGACGCAGGCTCTACCGCAATAATGCGCGGATTTGCCTTGCCGGTTAACTTGTCCTGCATAAACGGCGCAATCAACCCGCCGAGGTTCGAGCCGCCGCCCGCACAGCCGATGACAATGTCGGGGTATTCGTCGAGCATTTCCATAGCGGTTTTGGTTTCCAAACCGATAACAGATTGATGCAACAGCACTTGGTTGAGCACCGAGCCCAATACATAGCGGCACCCGTCTGTGGTAACTGCCTTTTCCACGGCTTCGGAAATCGCCGTGCCCAGCGACCCTGTGTTGTCGGGGTCGGCGGCAAGAATTTTGCGGCCTGCCTCGGTGGTGTTCGAGGGACTCGGGACAATGTTCGCGCCGAACGTGCGAATAATCGCCTGACGGAACGGCTTTTGTTCATAGGAGCATTTCACCATATACACCGTCAGCGGCAGGTGGAAATAGGCGCACGCTTCGGAAAGTGCCGTGCCCCATTGCCCCGCGCCCGTTTCGGTGGTGAGCGAGGTCAAGCCTTGCTCTTTGGCGTAATAGGCCTGCGCAATCGCGGAATTTAATTTGTGACTGCCCGAGGTGTTGTTGCCCTCGAATTTGTAATAGATTTTGGCGGGTGTGCCGAGTTCTTTTTCAAGGTTGTACGCGCGAATCAGCGGCGAGGGACGGTAAATTTTATACATTTCCTGCACTTCTTCGGGAATGTCAATATACCGTGTGGTGTTGTCCATTTCCTGATGTGCCAATTCTTTGCAGAATACGGGGTACAAATCTTCCTCTGTGGCGGGTTTGCCCGTCGCGGGATTGATAATCGGGTCGGGCAGTTCTTTCATATCCGCCCGCAGGTTATACCAAACTTTGGGCATTTGGTCTTCGGTCAAATAAACTCTATGCGGTACTTTTTTCATAATAATTCTCCTTTTATCGTTTAAATAAGCGGTTGATTTTTTGATAATATGCGGTGTCGATTTGGCTGACGGTTTCCTCGGTGGTGCGGAACAGCCAGTTGCCGAAGGCTCTGCCCGGCACATTCATACGCGCGTCCGAGCCGAACCCGCAAAGGTCTTGGAACGAAAGCACGGCAAGGCGTGCACTGCTTCGGAATACCGTTTCAATGATTTTGCGGCAGGCGGGACTTTGAAAACCGCCTTCGCCCCAATTTTCGCCGTCAAACCCGCAGTAATCGAGTGCAAAACGGCGGTCACGCTCGTTTGCCTCCCACAGCCACGCAAGCAAGGTGGTGTTGTCGTGTGTGCCGGCATAGGCAACGCAGTTTTGTGGGTAATTGTGCGGCAGATGCGTGCTGTCGCAGTCGGGCGAAAAGCCAAACTGAATGACGCGCATGCCGGGAAATTCGGTTTCCTGCAACAGTTCCACAACGTCTTCCCCGAAAGTGCCGAGGTCTTCCGCGACAATCGGCACTTCGCCGAACGCGTCGAAAACCGCGTCAAACAGTTTCTTGCCCGGACCTTTTTCCCACACACCGGTTTTGGCGGTTTCGCTCTCTGCGGGCACTGCCCAATACGAAGCGAACGCGCGGAAATGGTCAATGCGCACCGTGTCATACAATTCGCGTGCGCGGGCAATGCGGTCACACCACCATCGGTAGTTGTCCTTTTCCATTGCAGCCCAGTCATAAAGCGGATTGCCCCACAACTGCCCGTCTGCGGAAAAATAGTCGGGCGGTACGCCCGAAACGCGCTTGCGTACACAGGTGCGCGCGTCAATTTCGAACAGGTTTCGGTTACTCCACACATCGGCGCTGTCAAAGGATACATAAATCGGCATATCCCCAAGGATTTTCACGCCGTGCTCGTTGGCAAACTGCTTGATTTCGCACCATTGCGTGTGGGCAATATATTGCTCAAAGCAGTAAAAATCGCGTAAATCCGCGACTTCGTCGGTATGCTGTACGGCATTTTCGTAGAAACGGTACGGCTCGTCCCATTCATACCACGGCAAGCCTTGGAATTTCTCTTTGAAAGCGGCATACAGCGCGTAGTCACCGCACCATCGGTTTTCGTCCTGAAAGCGGCGCACCTGCGCGCGCAAGGTGTCATCGATATTTTGAAACGCGGCGCGCAACAGTTCGCGGCGGCAGCGGGCGGCAAATTCATAATCCGCTGTGTACGGCGATCCGTAATACACATTGCGTTCAAGTGTTTCCTTAGAAACAAGCCCCATTTCAAAGATTTTATCGGGGCAAATATAGAAAGGGGAAATCGCAAACGCGGCTTCGGAGGCATACGGCGAGCCGTAAAAGTCCGGCGGCACCAGCGGCAAAACCTGCCAATACGAAAAGCCCATTTCTTTGATTTTTAAAATGAAACGCTTGGTTTCCGCGCCGCAAACGCCGATGCCGTATTGTGACGGCAACGAGGACAGTGCCATCAGTACGCCCGATGCTCTTGTATGTAGCATTGCAATCCCATCTTTCTCAAAAATTCAAAACAAAAAACCTGCCCTTGTAAGCACAAGGACAGGTTAAACTTTAAAAAACCTGCGGTACCACCTTGATTGACGGCAAATGCCGCCCACCTTTACGGAATACAAACATATTCCTCTTTCTGTAACGGGAAAGTGCCGT
>CAMGGF010000239.1 GCA_946055445.1 uncultured Ruminococcus sp.
CGTTGTCATTCTGAGCCGTTAGGCGAAGAATCTCGTTTCGCACATTTTAACTTTACGCTGTTTGAGATCCTTCGCTACGCTCAGGATGACAAACATAAATCCCAGTTTAAACAAATTACAAAACAAACAAACGATTTTTCCGCGTCAAAACTGCTGATAGTTAAAAATTAAGTATCACGCAACCCATCGGCGGAACATGCACGCAGGCGGTCACGGGGGCACCGTGTAAAATCTCGCGTTTGTACTGCCATTTGTCAGGCAAATTGTAGGTGATTTCCTGCTCGTTGCGGTTTGCAATCACCAAAATGCCGTCGCTGTCCCCCTCGCGTTCGTAGGCAACACACCCGAGCGCCGCCGAAACAAAATGCAGTTCGCCCGTTTTCAAACAGTCAAGCGACCCACGCAGTGCACCCAAGGTTTGGTAAAACGCAATCAAGTCCTGATTTTCGCGCCCCCACGGATAACAACCGCGGTTAAACGGGTCTTTATACCCTTGCAACCCCGCCTCGTCGCCGTAATAAATACACGGCACGCCCGGCAGAGTGAATTGCAGTACCGCCGCCAATTTTAACAGCGTTACGCCTTTTTCGTAATCGCTCTCGGACAGCACGCGCCGGGATTGCCATTCGCGGTCGCGCCCCTCGGCACTTTCGCCCATAATTTTCGTGATCGCGCGCTCGGTATCGTGCGTGCCGATGTGGTTCATCATACAGTCAAGCGCCGGTTTCGGATAGTTTTCGACAATATCGGTCACCGCGTGTTCAAAACCCTCGGCAATGCCGCTGCGCGCAAAATTCAAAATCGCATTTGCAAACGGGTAATTCATCACACTGTCGAGTTGCCCGCCCAGCAAATACCGCCGCCGTTCGCCGTACGCCCATTTGTTGGTCGCGTCCTCCCAAACCTCGCCGAGCACAAGCGCATCTGCCTTTTCTGCCTTGGCAGAGGTACAAAGCGCGTCCAAAAATGCGTCGGGCAGTTCGTCGGCGACATCCAAGCGCCAACCCGCCGCGCCAAGGTGTAGCCATTTTTTAACTACGCCGCTTTTGCCTGTGATAAATTCGAGGTATTCGGGGCTTTCCTCGTTCACTTCGGGGAGTGTTTCAAAGCCCCACCAACTTTTGTAACTGTCGGGATAGTCAAAAAATGTATACCACGGGTAATAGGGCGATTGCTCGGAATTGTACGCACCCAAGGTTTTGTATCGCCCCGCGCGGTTAAAATACAAACTGTCATCGCCCGTGTGGGAAAATACGCCGTCCAAAATCACGCGTATTCCATAAGTTTTCGCGGTTTCGCAAAGCGTCTTGAAATCGGCTTCCTCCCCCAAAAGCGGGTCGATTTTCAAATAATCCGCCGTGTTGTAGCGGTGGTTGGAATGTGCCTCAAAAATCGGGTTTAAATAGATGCAGGTCACGCCCAAATCTTTCAAATACGGCAGTTTTTCGGTGATACCCGCAAGGTCACCGCCGAAATAATCATTGTTTAACACCTTACCGTTTTTGTCGGGTTTCCAGTAGGGCTGATTTTCCGTATCGGTGCGCAAAATGCGGTCGGCGGGGACATTCTTTTTTTCTTTTCCCGAATTATAAAAGCGGTCGGGGAAAATTTGGTACATCACGCCGCCTTTGAGCCAGTCGGGCGTATGGTAGTTTGCATCGTACACCGTCAGTTGCCAATCGTTTTGGGGCGTCGCGGCATTTGCGACCGCACCCGCGCCATCCCCGATGTGGTAAATCGCGCCGCGCCCCCAAGCCGAGTCATATTCAAAATGGTAAAAGTACAAATCCTGTTCGGAAAGCGCAATTTCCAAATCCCAAATTTCTTGGCTTTCACCGTGCATGCCCGCCCAATACATACTGTGTTCCACGGGCGTTTCGCCGTCTTTCGTCAGCACAAAAAACGATGCCGTGGCACAAAAAGAGCGCGGCAAAAGTAGGCGAAACCGCAGTTTTTCGCCCGTTTTCACAGCGCCGAATTTACTTTTGTAAAACAAATCTCTCGAATGAAACGGTAAAAAAGCCATCAGTATGTTCTCTCACAAACTTCTTGTATTTTTTTCTGCAACGCCAAAAAATCCGAAAGCGCGTCCGGCTTTTGCGCGGGATTGCGCAAAAGGGCGGCGGGGTGGAAAGTGCCCATCAAATAAAAGCCGCGGCGCTCGTAAAATACGCCGTGTTCTTTGGTGACGCGAAAATCGGGCGAAATAATTTTTTGCGCCGCAATACGCCCCAGACACACCACGATTTTCGGGTGCAAAAGTTTCATTTGCTCGCGTAACCAATGCTCGCACGATGCCTGCTCCTCTTCACGCGGGTCGCGGTTTTGGGGTGGGCGGCATTTGACGATGTTCGCAATGTAAATATTTTTCTCGCGCGACAGGTCAATGTGCGTTAAGTATTTGTCGAGCAGTTTCCCGCCGCGCCCGACAAACGGCTCGCCCTGTAAATCCTCATTTTCGCCCGGGCCTTCGCCGACAAACAGCACCTCTGCCGTCGGCACGCCTACGCCGAATACCACATTTCGGCGCGTTTCCGAAAGCGGGCAGTCCGCACACGAAAGGCAGTCGGTTTTCAGTTGTTCAAGAGAATCGTACATGGTCGCCCTGCCTTTCTTGTGGATTATTTTGCTTAAATTTTTATTTATTATATTTACACGGGCGATTCGTGAATCGCCCCTACAACCGT
>CAMGGF010000240.1 GCA_946055445.1 uncultured Ruminococcus sp.
CTCGGCAGCAGTTTTCTCGGCAATTTTTTAAACTATCTTTCAAGCCCAATTACGCTGATTATTCTGTTTTTCGGGCATGAAAATATGCCGGAAGCCATCGCCGCTATGATTTTAATTAAAGCGGTGCTTTCAGCGTGTTCATTCACATATTATTTGAAAGCCTCTTTCAAACAGCATAACGCCGCAACAGCCGCGTTTGGTGTACTGTATGCATTTTGCGGCTATTTTGTGGCGTACTATTGGAATGTTATGTGGCTTGATGCCATGTACTTGTTCCCGCTTGTTATTTTGGGAATTGAGCGCATCATTCGCGAAGGCAAACCGAAATTATATTGCCTTGCGCTGACAATTTGCTTTATTTCCAACTATTATATGGCATATATGGTTTGCATTTTTTCGGTTTTATACTTTTTGACATATTATTTTGCAAACTTCTCATTGGCACAAAAGTTCACCTCCTCCGCAGAAAGCGATAAAAAGCCGTCCCTTATTCGCAAGTTGCGAAATTCCATCTTCTTTTGCAGCGGATGGAAATTTGTGTTTTATTCCCTGTTGTCCGTCGGTTTAGTCGCCGTACTTCTACTACCGCTGATTGAGGTATTAAGTTCGAGTTCTGCAACCTCAGGCACGGCGCCTACCGTCTATAAAAAGTATTTTACTGTTTTTGACTTTCTCGCAAATCATTTGGCGGCTGTGGAACCGACCATTCGCAGCAGCGGAACCGATGTGTTGCCGAATGTGTACTGCGGTATGCTCACGCTGATTTTGGTGCCGCTGTTCCTGTTTTGCAAAAAGATAAAACCGCGTGAAAAAATAGCATATGTTTGCTTGCTTGCAGTTTTATATTTCAGTTTCAATTTAAACTATCTCAACTTCTTTTGGCACGGCTTCCATTTCCCGAATGATTTGCCGTACCGTTTCTCCTTTATGTACTCTTTTGTTTAGCTGCAAATGGCATACAAAGCCTTTATGCATATTCGCGAATATGAAACCAATCAGATTTTGGCGACAGGCATAGGGGTGGTCGGCTTCATTGTGTTGGCTGAAAAAATCACCTCAAAGAATGTTGACGATATTTCTTTAATTATTAGTCTTGCTTTTGCGGTTATATATGTCGGTATTCTGTATTTATTCCGAAACAAAAAACTGTTACACACGGTGGTTTCGGTGTTATTGCTTTGCTGTGTGGTTTCGGAAATTGCACTTGCAGACACCGACCACTATTCCGCCAATCAAGCGAAAGATAACTACACTTCCGATTATCAGGCTTTCCGCACCTTGAAAACAAAGTTAGATGCACTCGACGGTTCATTTTACCGTATGGAATTAACCGATTTACGCACGCGTATGGACCCGAGTTGGTACAACTATAACGGTGTTTCCGTTTTTTCCTCTATGGCGTATGAAAGGGTTGCAAACATTCAGCAAGATGTCGGTATGTTCGGGAATTATATCAACAGTTACACTTACCGTTTGCAAACACCTGTTTACAACGCAATGTTCGGGCTTAAATATATTGTAGACAACGATGATTCCGATATGAATCCCCTGCTTTACAAACAGTTGTTTACCGAGGACAAGTTTACAGCATACGAAAACTTATATGATTTACCGATTGCGTTTGCTTGCAACAGCGATGTTGCGGATTGGTCCTCCAAAGAGAATAATGATCCGTTTTTAGCACAGCAACAATGGTTTTATTTTGCAACAGGCGTGGATAATGTTTTCCGCAAGTTGTCGGTAGATTACATTGATTACAACAATGTTATGGAATTTTTGGAAGCCGATGTGCAATCGGGCAATATCGGTTTTACCAAAGAAAATTCGACCGCAAGCGCGAGTTTCACCTTTGAAATCACCCCTGAACGCACGGAAAATGTGTATATCTATGTCAAATCGACAAAAACCGAGTCTGGAACGGCTTCTGCAAATCTGTTTTCAAAATCATTCAGCACTTCCGAAGGATATATTGTCGATTTGGGTGTGCGTCAAGCAGGCGAAACAATTTTTATTGATATTCCCGTGAAAAACGGCGAAACAAGCGGCACAGTTGAATTTTATGCGTATGCGTTAGATGCCGCTGCGTTTAAAAAAGGATATGAAATTCTTGCTGATGACGGTCAATTTGAGATTACCGCATATTCCGACACACATTTGACAGGTTCACTAACCGCAAAGGAAAACGAAATTGTTTACACTTCCATTCCCTATGACAGCAACTGGTATGTCTATGTGGATGGAAAGCGCGTTTACAGCGCAGATATTCTTTCGGTTTCCGACGGCTTGCTGGCATTTCGAATCGGTGCAGGCGCGCATACCGTCACTTTGCGATATGCTTCAAAAGGATTACAAGTTGGTGCGATGATCACTTGTGTCTCCATACTGCTTGCAACCTTTTTGATTATTTGCAAGCGGCGTGAATGGTTGTTTTATAAGCCGAGTGTTCTCGAAAAATGGGGTGGCGACAAAGCAGAAGTAAATCCCGATGGAAGTGATACCAGCGAAAGCACCATTGCGGAATTTCTGGATTTAGACATCATCGTTGAAGACAGCCGAAAACACGCAAACGAACCCGATTCCGAAAAAACCGAATAAAATAAAATTCCTCCCTGTGTGCCGTTTTTGAATTGCACCCCATTTGTTAGACAAGTATGGTATACTATCTAACAAGTGGGGT
>CAMGGF010000241.1 GCA_946055445.1 uncultured Ruminococcus sp.
CAAACTTCATGAGCAAGGTTGGCATTTACTACGGCGGTCTCAAAGAAGGCTTTGTAGATGTTTCTCCGCTTTCCGATAACTGCACACCCGAAACCAAAGCAATCGTCGAAAAGGTTAAGGCTATGATGGTAGGCGGCGAATGGGATGTGTTCACCAATGTGAAACTCTCTATCGACAAAGACGGTAACATCACCAAGACCGAAGGCGCCTTGAAAGACAACAAAGGCGGCGAAGTCATTTCTGCTGACGGCAGCACCTATTTCACCTATGATGAATCCGGTGCTTTGAAAGCGGTTGACGGCGGCAAAGACGCTTGCGACGGCGTTATCAAAGGTTCTATGAACTACTTTGTTG
The DNA here is from genome assembly GCA_946055445.1 of uncultured Ruminococcus sp. Lineage (GTDB taxonomy): Bacteria > Bacillota > Clostridia > Oscillospirales > Acutalibacteraceae > Fimenecus. The sequence continues at coordinate 355 of CAMGGF010000241.1, forward strand.
CAGGTGTTGTTGAGGGCTAATCGCCTTTCTAACCTGTAAAATCTGTTTTAAGGGAGAACTGTTTGTGGCAGCATACGCGATTGAGTTAAAGAATATAAATAAATCTTTTGGTAGTGTGGCTGCCAATAAAAACATTAACCTTAGCGTTCGGCAGGGCGAGATTCTCGCCCTGCTGGGCGAAAACGGCTCAGGCAAAACAACCTTGATGAATATGCTGTCGGGCATTTATAAGCCGGACAGCGGGCAGATTTTTGTCAACGGGCAGGAGGTTTCCATTAACTCGCCCGAAGATGCGAAACGACTCGGCATCGGTATGGTGCACCAGCACTTTAAACTGGTTGATATATTTTCCGCAGCAGACAATATCTGGCTCGGAAAGGAAAAAGACGGCAGTTCTGCGAAAGCGAAACTGTCTGAAGTTTTTTTACGCAAAACGCGTTTTACTGAAATCGAAAAAACCGCCGAACAATTCGGCTTTCAAATAGATGCAAGAAAACTTGTGAAGAATATGTCTGTCAGTGAAAAACAGACTTTGGAGATTATTAAGGTATTGTACTACGGGGCAAAAACCATTATTTTGGACGAGCCGACCGCGGTACTGACCGTGCAGGAAATCGAAAAACTGTTCCGCATTTTGCGCGAGATGAAAGCGCAGGGACATTCTATTATCATTATCAGCCATAAACTCAATGAAGTTATGGAAATCAGCGACCGCGTGGCAATCCTCAGAAAAGGGGAATATATTGCCACCGTCAACACTGCCGAAACCAATGAAAAACAACTCACAGAGTTGATGATGGGGAAAAAAGCGGATTTAAACATTCATCGTACCAAGGTGGAGAAAAAGCAACCGCTTTTGGAAATTCGCGATTTGACCATTAAAAACGATGAGGGCGCTGTTGCAATTGACCATGTGAATTTCTATGTGCGCGGCGGCGAAATGCTCGGTGTTGCGGGCATTGCGGGCTGTGGGCAAAAAGAACTTTGCGAAGCGATGGCGGGTTTGCGCAAAATTGAAAGCGGTATGATGATTCACGAGGGCGAAAGCATTGTCGGTATGCCACCGCAAAAAATCATTGAAAAAGGTATTTCGATGAGTTTTATCCCCGAAGACCGTCTTGGTATGGGGCTTGCACCCTCGCTTTCGATTACCGACAATATGATTTTGAAAAAATACAATCAAAACCGTTTGAATCCGTTTGTGGACCGCAAAACAGCGCGTAAAGAGGCGCAAGAGGTTGTTGAAGAATTGGAGGTTATGACACCTTCTACCGAAATACCGGTGCGTCGGCTTTCCGGCGGTAATGTGCAGAAAGTTCTGCTTGGGCGCGAAATCAAAGCCAATCCGAATGTGCTTATCACCGCATATCCGGTTCGCGGCTTGGATATAAACTCCTCTTACACGATTTATAACATCTTAGACGACTTAAAGCAAAAAGGTGTCGGGATTTTGTTTGTCGGTGAAGATTTGGATGTTTTAATGTCGCTTTGCGACAAAATTATGGTGCTTTGCCACGGCAAGGTCATGGGCGTTGTGCATGCAAGCAAAACTTCCAAAGAAGAATTGGGCTTGATGATGACCGGCGCGTTAGATTTGTCTGCAGTGAAAGGCAAGCCGGCAGGTATCGCCAAAGATTCCGCCATTAAAGAGGAGGGTGTGCAGTGAGTAAAAAAAGAGAACCGTTGGTGCGCATTGTGAAGCGTGACCGCATACACCCGCTTTTAAAGGCCGCCTTTTATATTATTGCGATTTTGTTCGCTTTGACTGTCGGCGGCGTTTTGCTGTTTGCTATCGGGGTCAATCCGTTGGTGCTGTATAAAGATATGTTTACCATCGGTATGCTCGGCAGTCGCTTTGCTTACAAAAGCGTGGAAGGGCTTTTAACGGTTTTTGTTCCGCTTTTAATTACTTCTCTTGCGCTTTCGCTTTCTTTTAAAATGCGATTTTGGAATATCGGCGGGGAAGGGCAGTTTATTATCGGCGCGCTTGCCGCCGGAACGGTAGCCTTGAAATTCGGCAATTCTATGTCAACCTTTCCGCTTCTGCTTTTGATGTTTGTCGCGTCTATGCTGTGTGCAGGGCTGTACGGCGGTGTTGTGGCAATGCTGAATGTGCGTTTCCGCACCAATGAAACCTTGCTGACGCTGATGCTCAACTAAATTGCGTTATATTTTCTTCGCTTTTTCGGTGAAACGCAGGCACCGTGGAATTTCTATTTGAGTGATGAATCGGTACGCCCCGTGTTTCAAAAATTTCCGGAAACCGCGTTTATGCCCACAATTTCCATCGGGAAATTCTCGTTGAACATTT
>CAMGGF010000242.1 GCA_946055445.1 uncultured Ruminococcus sp.
TCGGCGGCGAATTCGGCAAAGAAACCTATCATTATATCACCCGCAAAAACGGCGAGTACATTTTCGGGCTCGGCGACAAAGGCGGTTCCCTCAATAAAGCGGGCAGAGCCTTTCGCATAGAAACGTGCGACTGTATGGGTTATGACGCCGCCGAGAGCGACCCGCTTTACAAACACATTCCGTTTTATATTTGCGAAAACGATGTGGGGTGTTACGGCATTTTCTACGATACTGCCGACACCTCGTATATGGATTTCGGCAAGGAAATCAATAACTATTACCCGCCGTACAAATATTTCAAAACCGAGGACGATTGCCTTGTGTATTATGTATTTTTCGGCACGAAACTTTCGGTTTTACAGCAGTTTTGCTCTCTTTGCGGCAAGCAGGCGTTCCCCCCGAAATGGAGTTTCGATTACTGCGGCAGTACCATGGCGTATACCGACGCGCCCGACTCCGAAACGCAAATGGACGGCTTTTTGCACAAATTAGAAGAATACGATTTATCCTGCAAAGGATTTTATCTTTCCTCGGGCTACACCTCTATCGGCAACAGAAGATATGTTTTTCATTGGAATACAGATAAATTCCCGAATCCCGAAGCGTTTATAAAAAAATTTGCTGACAGAGGGATTCAGATTATCCCCAATATTAAGCCCGCGTTTTTAGACAGCCACCCACTGTATCAGGAAATCGCCGGCAAAGGGTATTTCGTGAAAAATCCCGACGGTACGCCTTTTGTGACGGAGTTTTGGGACGGTTTGGGCAGTTATTTAGATTTCACCAATAAGGACGCTTTTGCATTTTGGGCTCAAAAGGTACGGGAAACTTTGTTGGATTTAGGCGTTACCGCCACTTGGAATGACAACAACGAATACGATGTCCGCGATTGTGATGCCGTTGCCTGCGGGTTTAGCGGCGAGCAGGTGCAGGCAAGCCGTATTCGCCCCGTACTTACATACTTAATGGTTGCCTCGTCTTACAGCGCGCAAAGAAAGAAAAATCCCGAGTTACGGCCGTTCCTTTCCACCCGAAGCGGCAATATTGCCGTGCGGCGTTTGGCGCAGACTTGGTCGGGGGATAACCGCACCGATTTTGCCGATTTGCGGTATTGCCACAATATCGGGCTTACGATGTCGCTTTCAGGGCTTTCTTTTTACGGGCACGATTTGGGCGGTTTTCACGGGGATATGCCCTCTCGGGAACTGCTTTTGCGGTGGTTACAGCACGGTATTTTTGAGCCGCGCTTTACCGTGCACAGTTGGAATGCAGACGGCTCCGCTACCATGCCTTGGAGTTATCCCGACTGTATCCCTGCCGTGCAAGCATTATTCCGTCAGCGCAAGCAACTGATTCCCTATCTCTATTCTTGCGCGTACAACGCCGTGGAAAAGGAAATTCCCCTAAATGCGCCGCCGCTTTTGTACTATGACGACAAAGAACTTTACAAACAAAACGACGGTATGCTTGTGGGTAGAGATATTTTGGTGTATTTCGCCTTCGACGAGGGGCAAACAGCCGTCACCGCCTATTTGCCGAAAGGGGAAGATTGGTATTTGGACGGTAAAGTGTATGCGGGCGGGCAAAGCGTTTCGCTGACGGTTTTGCCAAACGAAAAAATGCCGTATTTCGTGCGGTGCGGCAGTATGATTCCCACCGACGAGGGCGAAACGGTGTTTACCGTTTACCCCGTCAAAAGCGGTGAATTTACAAGCGAATTTTTCACCGATGACGGCGAGACTTTTGCCTATCAAGACAACAACTGTGTGCATCTGCATTTTTCGGTGCAGTGCACGGCACACTCTGTTTCGGTGTCCTATACAAACACAGGGAATATGCCCTTCGCGCCCTGTATTCGCCTTTGTGAAGGCGACAGCAGAACGCTGACTGTATTTGAGGAGGAATGAAAATGGAAAAAACACAGCAAACCCACGGCATAAAGGCAGTGGACCGTTTCGGGTATGCTCTCGGCGATATGGGCGGCATTTTAACCTTTTCGCTGGTCAATTCCTTTTTGACGATGTTTTACACCGATGTTTTGGGGCTCGCCACCGCCTCTATCACGGTGCTGATGCTCGTGGCGCGTATTTGGGACGCGGTCAATGACCCGATGTGGGGCGCGTTTATCGACTCCCGCCGCCCAACAAAGCACGGCAGATTTCGCCCGTATATCCTCGCGGCGTCCGTGCCGCTGGCAGTTTCGGCATTTTTGATGTTCTTCAAACTTCCGGGGCTTACCGAAAAGCAGTATTTGATTTATGCGTACATTACCTACATTTTTTACGGTATGATGTATACAGGCGTCAACATTCCCTATGGCTCGTTGGCGTCGGTTATTACCGATGACGAAATCGAGCGTTCGTCTTTGTCTATGTGGCGGTCTGTGGGTGCAGGTGTTGGCGGACTCCCCGCACAAATTCTGTTGCCGCTTCTTGTGTATACCACCGTTGCAAGCGCAGATGGCGGCACGGTGAAAGTGCTTGACGGCGGCAAATTAAGCATCGCCGTTGGTTGCCTTTCCGTTTTAACGCTCGTTACCTTTTTTGCCCATTTTAAACTGACCAAAGAGCGTGTTACCGTTTCGGCAAAGCAAACCCAAAGTAAATACAATCTGTTCAAAAGTATGCGCTTACTGCTTCGCAACAAGCCGTT
>CAMGGF010000243.1 GCA_946055445.1 uncultured Ruminococcus sp.
TTTTTCCTCCGTATTTTTGACATTTGTATTTTTAGTTGTATTTGCGGGTACACGCGCCTGCCCTGCATGGCGAATACCCGTGTATTCGGCAATTTCTCGGTCCGTAGTAATTAAATTCTCCATCGACAGCCCGTGCACGGAGTGATTGCCCGTCACGCGGGCAAAAGTTTGCAGTTCCGCACACGAAACATTCAAGAAATTCGCCACGCGCTGTGCGGCGGCATCAACATGCAACCGCTTGCGAAGTTCGGGGTCTTGTGTTGCCACACCAACCGGACAGTTGCCGCTTCCGCAGATACGGTATTGCTGACACGCGGCGGCAATTAAGCCTGCGCTTGCAATCGCAACGGCGTCCGCGCCCATTGCCAATGCTTTTGCAAAATCCGCCGAGACCCGCAAACCGCCGGTAATGACCAAAGAAATATCGGAATGGACTTCGTCCAAATATTTTCTTGCGCGCGCGAGCGCATACACCGTAGGCACGGTGGTCGCCTCCCGCAAGAACAGCGGACTCGAACCTGTTGCGCCGCCTCGGCCGTCAATCGTAATGAAATCGGGCTGGGCGAACACGCAATATTCCAAATCCTGTTCGATATTCCCCGCGGCAATTTTGATGCCGATGGGGCGGCCGTCCGAGCGTTGGCGCAACATGTCGACCATATCGCGCAAATCCTCTTTGGTGTGAAGGTCAGGGAATTTGCTCGGGCTTTGAATATCCTCCCCCTGCTTTTTCCCACGGATAGCGGCGATTTCCGCCGTGACTTTTTCACCCGGCAGATGTCCGCCCATACCGGGCTTTGTACCCTGCCCGATTTTAATTTCAATCGCATCGGATGTGCGCAAATTTTCATCGGTCACGCTGTACTGATTGGGGATATACTCAAATATGTATTTGTAAGCGGCTTGCTTTTCCTCCGGCAAAATGCCGCCCTCGCCGCTGCACATCGCAGTTTTTGCCATTGCCGAACCCTTGGCAAGCGCGATTTTGACTTCTCTCGACAGTGCGCCGAAGGACATATGTGAAATGTAAACAGGGCTTTGCAAAACCATCGGTTTTTTGGCGTGCTTGCCGATAACGGTTACGGTATCCACCGCTTCGCCGTCGTCGAGCGGCGGCGGATTGAGTTGCGCGCCGAGCAACAAAATATCGTCCCAATTCGGCATCGGCATTTTGGTGCTCATTGCCCCGCCGATGGATTTGCCCGTCACTGCCATTTCGTGGATTTCCGCCATATAGCGGGCCGTCGGGTCGTGCCGTGCGGTGGAACTGTCATACGCCAAGTCGCCGCCATACGATTGCGGCGCAGGCGCTTGTACTTCGTCGGAAATCGGCAACAAATTGGAAATCGGCTGTTTGCACACCGGACAACCGGTAAGTTCGGAAATCGGTTTGCCTTCCTTTTCCTCATCATAGACAGCCCCGCAAATTCTGCATTTGTAAATGGCCATAATACACCCCTCTTTTATGTTTGATTTTTCTTTTGACATTCGGAGCACAGACCTTCAAATATCAACCGGTGGCGTTGAATTTGAAAGCCCGTTTCCTGTTCGACTTTTGCATCATATTCGGCTTGGTAACAAAGCGGCGCGTCAAACGCCTTCCCGCAACTCGTGCAAAAAAGGTGATAATGCCTGTCAAGACGCAAGTCATAGCGGTCCGCCGCAGGCACTTTGACATTTGTAATCTCGCCGTTTTCAGACAGAATACCGAGATTGCGGTACACCGTACCCCGACTGATTTTTTCGTCCTTTGTGCGTACATCCAAATAAATTTGGTCAGCAGTCGGGTGGTCACACCTTGCCGTGACAGCGTCCAAAATCATTTGACGCTGTTTGGAATTTCGTTGCTTTTTCATTTGAATCTCCGTTATCATATTAGGACTTATTACTAATTATTATAGTATGCAAAAACAAATTCGTCAAGGAAAAATTTGGAAAAAGATTGTCGAACGAATTGCAACTCGCATAAGGTGAAGAGAGCCGAACCCGATATGGTTTAAAACGGTATATTTCCGCTTGAACTGCGTTAAAAATCTTGCCATACGGCAGTATGGCGGCGATTTTGTGCCTTGTTTAAGCAAAAATCTACTCGTTTTAAACTGCTCTGCACCGAAAATGCAGAGAGTACGGATGAATTTTTGCTTTTGAGACGGCAGTCGGGCTGACGCCCGACAACGGTGAAAAAGTGAAAATGCACCGTAATATCAAATTTTCGGCATATTGTGTTCAACTCTCCTCACCTTAGCATTTGCGGCTTTGTGCGGGGATACATATTTCAAGGATTACGCATTAAGTCTTGGTAAATTGTGTAATCAAAAGATTGCAAACCTTGCTTGCATTCTTTTTTCGTATGACTATGTTAAATTGGGATTTGTGGGGGTAATTTGTCATCCTGAGCGAAGCGAAGGATCTCCGATAGCACAAAATAAAAATATGCGAAACGAGATTCTTCGCCTGACGTCTCAGACAGCGCTTCTGCTCATTTCATTCGCAGAGGTGTCCACCGGACACCCGCGCCCCCCCGCCGCGGGGTTCGATGTAAATTAACGGCGGGGGCAAGCCCCCGCCCTACCCTGTATAATGCATTTCGTGCGCGTAGTGGCGGGTTATTCCCCTGACAGGGGAAATGTCCGCGAATGCGGACAAA
>CAMGGF010000244.1 GCA_946055445.1 uncultured Ruminococcus sp.
TGCAATATTTCGGCACATCTTCGCGCGGCACTTCTTTCACGCCGACCACGCCGCAACCGTATTTTTCATAGGCGCGGCAAAGTTGACCGACAACCGGGTCTTCGGAAATGATAACATCGTCGCCGTACATAACCGCAAACGGCTCGTTGCCGACGAAACTCTTGGCGCAAAGCACCGCATGGCCCAAGCCTTTGGTTTCTTTCTGGCGGACATAATAAATATTGGCAAGGTTTGCGCAAGCCTCAACGCCTTCCAAAATCTTGGCTTTGGAGGGGTTGCCTTTGAGTTTGGTTTCGAGTTCAAAAGAGTGGTCGAAGTGGTCTTCGATAACGCCCTTGCCGCGGTTGGTGATAATCAAAATATCGGTAATGCCTGCGGCAACCGCTTCTTCAACAATATATTGAATGGCCGGTTTGTCGACAATATTGAGCATTTCCTTCGGCACTGCCTTGGAGGCGGGCAAAACGCGCGTGCCCAAGCCTGCTGCGGGAATAATTGCTTTTGTGATTTTCATTGGAATACGCCCCTTAACATAAAAATATTTTTGTAAAACAGAAATTCTGTTCGTTTACCTTATTTAACAGTTTACTGCAAAAGGCGGAAAATTGCAAGCATTAGCACTTGCCCACCGAGCAAATAAATCCAAAATGATGCGATGCACATAAATACCGCGACACCGCCGCGCCGAAACAGCCGCAGGCGGTATTCTTCGGGAGAACGGCTGACCTCGCGCATTTTTTGAATTTCTTTTGCCGCTTTCTTCTTGTAAAAATAATTTGCAAACAAGCCCGAAAACAGTGAAACGGCGAAATTGACAGCAGAAATCACGCGAAATTCCGTTGTAGAAGTCAGCGCCGCATAGGGTTCGGCACATTTTTCAGCCGCTTCTTGCTGTGTGATGGTGCCGTCTTGCAGTTGCGCGCGCACCTCGGCGGCGGTGTTAAAGACAGCGTCATTTTTTTCCACATACTGCGGCGTGCCCGCAAGGGCGGATACCGCCAAAAGCAACACCAAAAGCACCGAGCCGAGCCCATACATTTTTCTGTAAAAAAACCAATACGGCGCGAAGAAAAATGCCGCCCAGTTCCACGAAACTTTTTTGCCGTTTTTTTCCATTTTATAGAATTTCGGAATGTACCGACGCGCAGAGGTTTGCACATATTCCGCGGTATCCAAAACGGTGTTGCCGTCAATCGTATCGGTCGGCGCAATGACCGTCATACCCGAAAGGTAGCCTTGCGCGGCACCGTTGGGCAACTGCACGGGCGGCAAAAACGGCTGTCCGTTTGCGGCGTTGTTGTAAAGCCGCGCGCCGCACTGTGTACAAACGGGTTCCTCGGCACCGTTTTCGGCGCCGCATTCGGGGCAAAACACAATGTTGTGCCCGTCGCCGCGCTCTTCCGGCGTCGGTTTTTCCGTAAGCAATGTACTCACGGGCGCGGTTTGCTGTCCTGTTTTGCTTTGCACGGGTGCCCACGCAAACCCCTCGTTGTGCAAAGCGGCGTTTGCGCACGCGTTTTGCTGTTTATAGCATACTCTGTGGTGCGGGGTGCCGCAGTCGGGGCACACCACCACATCGTCACCGTCTGTAAATGTTTCATGACAGACAGGGCAGGTTTCTCCGGTATATCGCATAAAGATTCCTTCCTTTTACCCCTTCAAATCACCTTACACTTTAATTTCAACCTCTAACCCCAACAGATCCTTATACTTATTTAATATCGGTTGCACATCGTTTGCCAAAAATTCCGCAACCTGCTGCGGCGCGCGCCCGATGAAGTTCTGCGGCACCATTTCGGCGCGGATTTCTTCTAAAGTCATCGAGAATGCGGGGTCGCCGGCAATGCGTTCGGGCAAATCGTTGGGTTTGCCCTCGGCTTTCACGACATGCCCCGCCGCCATAGAGTGTTGACGGATTCTTTCATGCAGTTCCTGGCGGTCGCCGCCTTTTTTAACCGCCGCCATCATAATATTTTCGGTCGCCATAAACGGCAGTTCGTCGTTCAAGCGTTTTTCAATCATTTTCGGGTACACGACAAGCCCGCTGACCACATTGATATACAGTTCCAAAATCGCATCGACCGCAAGGAAGCCCTCGGGAATGCTGATGCGCTTATTCGCGGAGTCATCGAGCGTGCGCTCAAACCACTGCGTGGAAGCGGTAATTGCGGGGTTTAAAGTGTCACAAATCACATAACGCGCCAAAGAGCCGATGCGTTCACTGCGCATCGGGTTGCGCTTGTATGCCATCGCGGACGAGCCGATTTGGTTTGTCTCGAACGGCTCTTCGATTTCTTTCAAATGCTGTAACAAACGCAGGTCATTCGAGAATTTATATGCCGACTGCGCAATCCCCGCCAGGGTGTAGAGCACCTGTGTGTCGAGTTTGCGCGCATAGGTCTGCCCCGAAACGGGGAATACACTCGAAAAGCCCATTTTCTCGGCGATTTTTTTGTCGAGCGCTTTGATTTTTTCGTTGTCGCCTTCAAACAATTCCACAAAACTCGCCTGCGTGCCCGTTGTGCCTTTTGAGCCGAGCAGACGCATTTGTGAAAGTTGGAATTCCAGTGCGGACATATCCATCACCAAATCCATCAGCCACAAAGACGCGCGTTTGCCGACGGTGGTCGGCTGTGCGGGCTG
>CAMGGF010000245.1 GCA_946055445.1 uncultured Ruminococcus sp.
ATCGCGTTTTGGGGGAAAAGACTATGGAACAACTGCACAAGCATCTGATTGCGCATACAAAGGGCGCGGCTTTGCCCGAAAATACCGTAACTGTCGGTTGTACGCGCATCTCCGTATTGCTTGACCGCGTCATTCGCGTGGAGTTTGACAAGGCAAAAACCTTTACGGATATGCCGACGCAAAGCATTTGGTTTCGTAACCACGGCAAGGTGCATTTCACCGCAAAGCAAAGCGGCAATCACACGGTGATTACCACCGACAAGGCGGAATTTACCGTGCATACCCAAAACGGCAAGGTGCTCGCAGTGAAAATCGACGGCAAAACCGTCCGCCCGAGCAACAAGCATAATTTAAAGGGCACGGCACGCACGCTCGACGGCACTTTCGGGCCGATTCCCTTAAATGACGGCGTTGTTTCTGCGGACGGTGTCGCGCTGTTTGATGACAGCAAATCCCTGCTGTTTGGTGCGGACGGTATGGTGCACCCGCGCGAAACGGACGAGCAGGATTTGTATGTGTTTGCGTTCGGCACGGACTACATCGGCGCGGTAAAGGCGTTGTATGCGCTTTCGGGTGAAGTGCCGTTGGTGCCGCGGTTTGCGCTCGGGAACTGGTGGAGCCGCTACTACCCCTACAAACAGGCGGAATATGAAAACTTGATGCTCGAATTTGCGCGTAAGGATATTCCCTTGACCGTTGCCACCGTGGATATGGATTGGCATTGGGTGCGTTTGGAGGAACACTTTGCCGGCAAATTCGGCAAAAACCACTGGTGCGGCGTCAGCGGCTGGACAGGATACAGTTGGAATACGGATTTGTTCCCCGACCCGCAGGGCTTTTTGCAGTTTTTACATAAACAGGGCTTAAAAACCACCTTGAATTTGCATCCCGCAGACGGCTTCCGTTGGTTTGAGGACTGTTACGAGGAAATCGCGGACGCGATGGGTGTGGATAAGTCTAAAAAAGAAACGGTGGAATTTGACATTGCCGACGCAAAGTTCATCAACAGTTATATGGACATCGGGCACCACAAGCACGAGGCGGACGGTGTAGATTTTTGGTGGATTGACTGGCAACAGGGCACCAAGAGCAAATTGAAAGGCCTTGACCCGCTGTGGAGTTTGAACCACTACCATTATTTAGACAACGGCAGAGACACACACCGTCCCCTGATTTTGTCGCGCTATGCAGGCATCGGCTCACACCGCTATCCGCTTGGGTTTTCGGGCGATACGGCGATGAATTGGAAAGTCTTAAACTTCCAACCGTATTTCACCGCCACGGCGGCAAACTGCGGCTATACTTGGTGGAGTCACGACATCGGCGGGCACCATTTCGGTGAGCACAATGACGAGTTGTATATTCGTTGGGTGCAGTTCGGGGTGTTCGCACCGATATTGCGCTTACATTCCACGCAAAACGATTTGTTCGGCAAAGAGCCGTGGAATTATTCGTGGACAGCCGAAACGCTTGCGACCGAGGCGCTTCGTTTGCGCCACAAACTCATTCCCTATATTTACAGTATGAACTATCGCAATCACGCCGAGGGGCGCGCGCTGTGCGAGCCGCTGTATTATACCAATCCCGAAATAAAAGATGCCTACAAGTGCAAAAACGGCTATTTATTCGGCAGTGAATTGCTTGTGTGCCCCGTGACCTCGCCTTGTGACAAGCACACCAAACGCGCCGAAACGGCGGTGTATCTGCCGAAAGGGCGCTGGACGAATTTCTTTACGGGCGAAATTTACAAAGGCGGCAAAACTGTTCAGGTGCACAGCGATTTGCATTCCATTCCCGTGTTCGCAAAAAGCGGTGCGATTGTGCCGCTGTCAGGCGACAAGGGAAATTCCGCAGGTAATCCCGAAAATCTGACTGTGCGGCTGTACCGTGGCAACGGGGCGTTCACGCTGTATGAAGATGATGGCGAAACCAACGATTTTAAAAACGGCGCGTGCAGTTTTACACAAATGCAACTGCGTGAAAGCAGCGACACGCTGACCTTTACCCTTTCGGGTTCGAAGAAAGCACCGTATCTGCCGCAAACGCGCAATTTCACCTTGCATTTTGCCGATGTGCTGTCCGCCGCTTCTGTCACGGCAACGGCAAACGGCGAAACAATAGAAGCGACAACGCAAAGCACGCCTGAAAACGGCACAATCGTAATTTTGCCGCCCGTTTCGGTGGAAACGGCGGTTTCGGTGACACTTTTTGGGGTTACGGCAAAGCAAAACCCGCCGTACACCGAGCGTGTTCGCAAAATTTTTACGCTGATGAACGGCGTCAACAACAAAAAGAGCATTACCTACAAAGGCATTAAAAATCAAAAGACCTTGCAGGGTGCGCAGTCTGCCGCCGCGCGTGTCACAAACCGCGCGTTGCGCGCGTGGCTTTTAGAGGCACTTTGCGATATGGAAGAGCCGCAAGGATAAATTTTAAAATGCTTAAAAACAACACACGGCGTGTCCGTTTTTTCGGATACGCCGTGTGCTTCTATATTTTACCCCGCAATGGTTAAGGTGAGGAGAGTCGAACACAATATGCCGAAAATTTGATATTACGGCGGATTTTCACTTTTTCACCGTTGTCGGGCGTCAGCCCGACTGCCGTCTCAAAAGCAA
>CAMGGF010000246.1 GCA_946055445.1 uncultured Ruminococcus sp.
CTGCGGAAGTGCAAGGAAAAACCGCAAAAATTGACGCTTTAAGCGAAATGGCGGATACTCTGTCCAAAGCCTTGGAACAGGCAAAGGAAACCGAAGCAAAACTTGCCGAAACCTCTGCCGCCTTGGAAGCGCAACAAGCCGAAAATGCCGAATTAGAGGCGAAAAATGCCGAACTTTCCGCCCGTGTAGCCGCAATGGACGGCGAAAAGCAGGCTATGGCGCAAAAGGAAAAAGAAATCCGCGCGTCCGAAGCGCAACTCGGCGCCGCTTTTTTAGACGCGCGCAAGTATTCCGACGAAATCGTTTCCGTTGCCAACAAAAAAGCAACCGATGCGCAAAACGAGGCGTCCGACAGCATTGCAAAACAGGCCGAAGAGGTTTCGCGCCTGTCTGCTGATGTGGACACGCTTGCCGCAACCTTAACCAAATCCATCAGCGATTTGCACGCGGACATTTCCGCGCTTTCCGCAAAACTTTCCAAAGCGGCGCAGGCTTTGCAGCACCGCAAAGATGCCGAACCGTTTGTGCCGGAGATTGCCTTCTCTATTGAAGAAGAACTCGGCGAAAAAATTGCGGGGATTACCGAAACCGATGACGGCAGCGGGCTGACCTATATTCATTACCCGCCGCACACCGAGTTTAACGAAGATTTAAACATTACGCCGAGCACGGTTTACCGTTTCGACACTCCCAAAGAGGGCTGATATTTTGCAAACTTTTTATTTACATACGAATGAAATCAAAGAAAACGCCGCGCGTCTTTCGGCGGGCGATACCGTTTATTTAAGCGGTACGGTTTACACTTCGCGTGACGCGGCGCACAAGCGCATCGTTGCAGCCTTGCACAGCGGGGAAAAGGTGCCGTATGCAATAGACGGCGCGGTGGTCTATTATGCAGGGCCTACCCCCACACCCGAACATCTTGCCATCGGCAGTTGCGGGCCGACCACTTCTGGCAGAATGGATGTCTATGCGCCCGAACTGTTGGATTTGGGGCTTGCGGCTATGGTCGGCAAAGGGCCTCGGTCGAAAGCGGTGTGTGACGCGATTGTCCGCAACGGCGCAGTGTATTTTTGCGCAATCGGTGGGGCGGGGGCGCTTGCAAGCAAATGCATCACTTCCTGCGAAGTGATTGCCTATGATGACCTCGGTTGTGAGTCCGTCAAACGGCTGACCTTTGAAAACTTCCCGCTGACGGTGGCAATCGACTGCCACGGCGGCAACCTATTTTCGAAATAACGGAGTAACCAATGGATTATAATGAGTTTCTTTCTGTACGCAAACAGATTATCGAGCAAGATTTTAACCGAATGAACGAATGCCAACAAAAAGCGGTCTTTCAAGTGAATGGGCCGCTTTTAATTCTGGCAGGCGCGGGCAGCGGCAAAACCACCGTGCTGGTCAAACGAATTGCCACTTTAATGAAATACGGCAACGCATATCACTCCGACTACGCCGACCGCACGCCCGACGCGCGCGATTTGGAATTGATGAAAGCCTATCTCGCGGGGGACAAGTCCGTCTACACGGAAATTGCCGATGTGCTTTGCGACCGTGCACCGAAACCGTGGCAGATTTTGGCAATCACCTTTACCAACAAAGCGGCAAACGAGTTGAAAGAGCGACTTTCTCTGTTGCTCGGTGACGCGGCAAACGATATCTGGGCGTCCACTTTCCATTCAAGTTGTGTGAAGATTTTGCGCCGCAATGCCGACCTTTTGGGTTTTACCAACCGCTTTACAATTTACGATACCGACGACAGCCGCCGCGTGATGAAAGAATGTCAGCGGTTGTTAGGGATTGAAGACCGCTTTTTGTCGCACAAAACCATTTTAAACGAAATCAGCCACGCCAAAGATGCGCTGGTATCTCCCGCCGAATATGCAAAAACCGCAGGGCAGGACCCCCGTTTGCAAAAAATTGCGCAGTGCTATGAAAAGTACCAAAAACTCCTGAAAAATGCCGATGCAATGGATTTTGACGATATCATATTCAATACCGTGCGGCTGTTCGAAGAAAATCCGGAGGTTTTGGAACACTATCAGCATCAGTTTCGCTATGTGATGGTAGACGAGTATCAGGACACCAACCATGCGCAGTATAAACTGACCTCTCTGCTTGCGGACGGCTACCGTAACATTTGCGTGGTCGGTGACGATGACCAAAGTATTTACCGTTTCCGTGGTGCAACGATTGAAAATATTTTGAGTTTTGAAACGCGCTATGACGATGCGCTTGTCATTCGTTTAGAGCAAAACTACCGTTCCACCCAGTGTATTTTGGACGCCGCCAATGCCGTAATCGAAAACAACAGCCAAAGAAAAGGCAAAAATCTTTGGACGGCAAACGGTGCGGGCGAAAAAATCGAACTCGAAACCGCCGAGGACGAAACTGCCGAAGCCGCTTTCATTGCGGACAAAATCCTGACTTCCGTTGCAAAGGGACGGCAGTTCGGTGACCACGCAGTGCTCTACCGTATGAACGCGATGTCGGGACCTATCGAGCGCGCACTCGTCAAAAACGCCATACCGTACCGCATCATCGGCGGGCACAAATTCTATGACCGTATGGAAATCAAAGACGCGCTTGCGTATTTGTCCGTGG
>CAMGGF010000247.1 GCA_946055445.1 uncultured Ruminococcus sp.
GGGGATTTTGTCCTGAATTAAGAATTTGTAGTCATAACTCGACTGTTCGAGATTTTGGAGCATTGCGCGCAACTCTTCTTCGGTGTCGAAACTGAACACTTTCTTTTTCCCGGGGAATTTGGCGTAGTGGTACATGGCGCTGTTGGCGGGTTTGGCAATCACGGGATAGTCGAAATCGAATTGCAGGTCGTTTTCTTTGCCGCATTCATAAACATAGGTTTTCGGGTAGTCAAGCCCCAACTCCTCGAAAATCTCATAGAATTTATCTTTGAGCACGATTTTATTGAGCAGTTCTTCGTCAATATAGGGCACAATGTAATAGGGCTTCAAAATCTCCTTGCTTTCAATCAGCGCGCGGACATACCAATCCCCGCACCCGAGTACAATCAGTTTCTTTTTGCCCGCAAATTCTTTGCCGACCTCCAAAAGCCGTTCAATGAGGACTTCCTTTTTTTCAAGCCCCGGGAACACACGGTTTTCGATAATATCGGAATTGGCAATGTAACCGCCCTCGGACATACTTAAGACCAGCGATTTGATACGGTATTCCTCGTGGAAACTGCGTGCGAGCGAATAGGCGGTGATATCCGCGCCCAAAATGACGGGTAAAAATTCGCGTTCTTCAAACTGCATAAAACTACCTTCTTTTCTGAAAAGCCTTTCCCGCAAGCACGAAACAGACATACTTACAGAAATAGTATTTATCTTGTTATTATAAGATATTCGGCAATATATGTCAATGGAAACCACGCGCTGCACACCAAAAAAAGGCGGCGAAGTGCGAACACTTTGCCGTCCTATAATCTTTCAGTATGTCCCGTGATAAGTCGGATAACGGGTTTTGTCTGCTTCGGTGATTTCACGCTGTACCTTGCACGGCACGCCAAACGCCACCACATTGCTCGGTATGGATTTTTTGACGACACTGCCCGCCCCGATAACGGTGTTGTCGCCGATGGTCACGCCCGCAAGAATTGTCGAGCCCGCACCGATCCAAACATTGTTGCCGACAGTTATGGGTTTGGCGATTTCCACGCCCGCTTTACGCTGTTCGGGGTCAATGGCGTGTTCTGCGGTGGTGAAACAGCAATTCGGCGCGATAAACACATTGTCGCCGAAGGTAACCTTTGCGCCGTCGGTGATAATCAAATTGTGGTTGGAATAAAAGTTGTCGCCCACCGAGATATTGTACCCGTAATCGCACCAAAACGGCGGGGTAATCAGTGTGTTTTCGCCCATTTTCCCGAGCAAGTCGGTGAGAATTGTTTGCTGTGCTTCGCGGTCATAGGGATTTAACTGATTATACTGCCAACACTTGCGTTTGCATTTTTCGATTTCCACCTCAAACGCAGGGTTGTAACACCCCTGAAAAAAGCAGTTTATCGGTACTTTCGGTTTGTTATCCACAAAAACCCCTCCGCATATCCCTTATTTTTTCAATACTTTTTCCGCAGTGTAGCGGGGTTGCCCTTGCGACTTTTTCTTATATTCAATCGCCTCTTTCGGGCAGTGGCAAATGCACGCCATACAGTGGGTGCAATCCGCACCCCACACGGGTTTGCCGTTTTGCAGTTTGATGTTGTGAAACGGGCAGTTTTTGACGCACAGCCCGCAACCGATGCAAGCGTCTGTCGCATAAAACCCTTTTGCCGAAACAAACCACTTGTAAAAAACCGTATTGACCGCACCGCTGTAAAGGCGGTCAAGCGCGCCGATTTTTTGGGATGGAAAGTCTTTGCCCGCACGCACGGTTTCCGCGGCTGTTAAGAGCCCCGGCACAGCGTTTGCAATGATTTTTTCGGCTTCGTTCATTTCGGGCGCGGAAAACATTGCTATATAGTTTTCAGGCATGACAATTTTTTGCACACCGCGAAAATGCAAGCCCTTTTCTTTACACAGCGTTTGCAAATACCGCGCCGCCGCGCCGATACTGTCGCCGCAGGTCATCAAAAAATAGGCGTCACGGCAACCGGAAAAAGCGTTTTCGCGGATAAATGTTTCCATCACATGCGGAATGCGCCACGCATAAGTCGGCGAAACAAACACAAACGGCGTTTCGGATACATATTCCCCACCTGCCGCGCGGGCAGTATCCCGTATCAAATCATTGACGGACAGCACCGTTTCCGAAAGGGTTTTCCCCAAAGTTTCGGCAACAAAGCGGCTGTTGCCCGTACCGGAAAAATAAAAAATCATACCGTTTCCTCCGCGTTTGTTTCGTGGGTAGTGGCGGATTTCTGTGCCCGCCCGATTGTCATTCTGAGGCGACTGCCGAAGAATCTCGTTTCGCGGCTTTTTGATTGGCGGTAGTGGAGATTCTTCACTTCGTTCAGAATGACATTCTTTGTTATGCTGTGTTTTGCGAAACGGTGCGACCGTTCCCTACGCATAAATTACAATATGCGCGCCCGCCCGTAAATTTCGATACAAATTTGCGGAACGCGTCTTCGGTTGCTCCCTACACATTCGCATTGCAAATTGCGCGTAGGGGCGAACTGTGTTCGCCCGTGGGATTAGATAAGTTCTCTGCCCATCAGCACGCCCATGACGCTCGACATCATCAAGCCGTGCGTCCAGCCGC
>CAMGGF010000248.1 GCA_946055445.1 uncultured Ruminococcus sp.
CCACCGATATGGAGCATTTTTTGAAACTGAAACGAAGCGATTACAGTTTGGATATCCGCCCACGACACGGCTCGGTTGTCGCCATTTCCGACGCAGAATATGACGCGTTGGTCGAAGCATTCGGTAAATCCTGAAACAAACGGTTTTTCGCGGTAAGCGCTCTCTGCTTGCCGCGTTTTTTCTTGCTTTTCAGCGTGATTTGTGGTACGATAAACGAGTCTATAAAAAAGACAACGCCGTCCTTTTGCGGCAAAAGGAGAGAAACCTTTGGGGAAACTGAAAACATTTTTAAACAAATCCATTGAACCGAAAAACGGCATCGTGCCGCGCAAAGAGGGGCTTTGGTTTGCGGCGGGTGTCGCAGGGCAAAACATTTCCTGCGGGCTGGTCGGCGGCTGGTTTTATTATTTCTGCACCGATGTCGCGTATTATGATATGCGCGTCATTGCCTTTGTTTTAACCTTCGCGCGCGTTTGGGACGCGGTCAACGACCCGCTGATGGGCGTGCTGATTGACCGCCATCGCTTTAAAAACGGCGAAAAACTGCGCCCGTGGCTGAAACTTACACCGTTTATCGTCGGCATATGCGCTATTTTGATGTTTGTAAAACCGGCGTTTTTAACCGACCGTGTGTTTTTACAGGGTGCGTTTATTTTGCTTATCTATTTGGTATACGATATGACATTTACCGTGCAGGATGTCTCTATGTGGGGGATGACTGCGGTTATGTCGCCGAACTCCGATGAACGCAGCAGAATTTCCCAATGGGGGCGTATTGGTGCAACGGTCGGCTCGTGGCTGCCGGGGCTTATCTCTGTATTTGTTTCGCTCGGCAACCGTTTGGAAATTCCCGAAAAAATCGTGTTCGCCGTGTTGGGAATCACCTTCGGTTTCGGCGGTATGATGCTTTCCGTGCTTTCCTCCAAAGCCAAAGAGCGTGTGCGCTCTGTTCCTGAAAAAGGTGCGGCAGGTCTGCGGGACAATTTAGGGGATTTATTTAAAAATCGCACGGTGATGATGGTGTTGCTCGGCAGTATTTTGAGCGGATTTTCTTTGGGCGTACCGGCGGTGTATTTCTTTAAGTATAAAGTATCTCTGGAAGTGCTCGGTTTTACGATTGACGGTATGACCGCATCGTTTATTTTCGGCTTGGTGTCGGGGCTTCCCGGTACGCTTGCCATGCTCATAGCGCCGCAGTTTGCCAAAAAAGTCGGCGGTATGAAAAATATCCTGATTTTATCTTGCCTTGCCGCGATCGTGTTTCGTATTCTCTGTTTCTTCGTCGGGTACGAGGGGTACAGAATTGTTGTTGTAACGCTCTTAATGGCGATTGCAAGTATCCCTGCCGGGCTTACGGGCATTGCGATGACCTCGCTGTTCGGCGATTCTATTGATTACATGGAGTGGAAAACCGGTCGCCGCGCCGAGGCAATCACCTTCGCCGCACAGACCTTTGCAAGCAAAATCGTCGGTGCCATTAACACAGGCGTACTTACGGGATTGCTGATATTGCTGGATTACAGCGCCGAGGCATATAACGAGGGGCTGCCGCTTTCTCCCGCATTTGACAAGTGGGTGTGGCCGCTGTTCATTTTGGGGCCGATTGTCGGCAGTGTTTTAAATGTCATTCCGCTGTTGTTTATTCGTTATCCCGAAAGTCTGAAACAACAGGTCGAGGCGGATTTGAAAGTCCGCCGTGCCGAAAGTGCGGCAGAGGCACAGACAGCGGTGCAAGAGACCGCCGCTGACGCGTAACAGTCCATAGAAACGGGGGAGAAACAATGTCCGTTATCACAAAAATTGTAGAAGGTGCAATCAAATTATTTCAAAAGGATTCCTTAGCGCAGGAAACGGCGGCGCGCGCCGCTGCCGACAAAACCGTTACACCCGGTATGCCCGAATTGTTGCGGCGCGCCGCGGCAGAGGGTGCGGTACTTTTGAAAAACCAAAACCAAGCCCTGCCGCTTTCGTGCGGCACGCGCGTTTCCCTGTTCGGCAGGGGGCAGATACAATGGTTTTACACGGGCTACGGCTCGGGCGGCGATGTCAACAAGCCGTATGCCGTCAGCCTGTTAGACGGTTTGCGCGCCTGTTCGACTTTAAAAGTCAATGAAAATTTGGCGCAGACGTATGAAAAATGGGACAAAGAAAACCCCATTGACCACGGTTTTTGGGGGCATTGGCCGCGGTTTTACCCGGATATGATGCTGTCGGAGGATGTTATCCGCGAAGCGGCACAGCAGTCGGATTGTGCCGTTGTGACGATTGGGCGTTCCTCGGGCGAAGACCGTGAAAATGCACTTGAAAAAGGCAGTTTTTACCTGACCGATGCAGAACGGGATTTGCTTTCCATGCTGACGGAAAATTTCCCGAAAACCGTGGTGCTCCTCAATATCGGCAGTATTATGGATTTGTCATGGGTGGACGAATTCGACGGCAAAATCGATGCGGTTTTGCTTTTGTGGCAGGGCGGTATGGAAAGCGGCAATGCCGCGGCGGATTTGCTTGTGGGTAAAGTGACGCCTTGCGGCAAACTGACCGATACCGTGGCAAAATCCTACGAAAAATATCCGTC
>CAMGGF010000249.1 GCA_946055445.1 uncultured Ruminococcus sp.
GATGTGCTGTTCGGCGATGTCAACCCCTGCGGCAAATTGGCGGAAACCTACCCCTATGCGCTTTCCGACAATTCCAGCGCCAACTATTTCCCCGGCACGCCTGTTTCCGTGGAATACAGAGAGAGCGTGTATGTCGGCTATCGCTATTATGACAAGGCGCAAAAGGCGGTTCGTTTCCCGTTCGGGCACGGCCTTTCCTACACGACTTTCGAATACAGCGACTTGCAAGTTAGTGCGGATAAACTCCAAGATACCGACACCCTCACCGTTTCCTTTACCGTGAAAAACACGGGCGACAAAGACGGTGCCGAGGTTGCCGAACTGTATGTTTCCGATGTGGAAAGCACCATTTTCCGCCCCGAAAAGGAACTCAAAGGCTTTAAAAAGGTGTTTTTGAAAGCGGGGGAGGCAAAGACGGTCGAAATCACGCTCGACAAACGCGCATTTGCCTATTACAATGTCAACATTCACGATTGGCATGTGGAAAGCGGTGCATTTAAAATTTTGGTCGGTGCATCGAGCCGGGACATTCGCTTGGAAACTGCGGTAGAAGTGACCTCTACCGTTGCGGCGGAAGTCCCCGATTACAAAGCCTGCGCACCCGAATATTACACCGGAGACATTATGCATGTGTCCGACGAAGCCTTCACGGCGGTACTTGGGCGCGAACTGCCTCCGTCACAGCGCGACAAGAGTTTGCCGCTTGATTACGGCAACACCATTGAAGATGCGGCAGAGGGCAAATGGGGCGGCAGATTGCACCGTATGCTTGTAAAAATGCTCGGTGAGGACACTATGGCAGGTGCCGTTGCGGTGCAAACGCCCGTCAAGAACTTTATTTCGATGAGTTTCGGGCTGTTCAGCCCGCAAATGGCGGACGGTTTGCTTTTAATTCTCAACGAAGACAAGTTTGCAAAGGGTATGGGCAAAATTCTCAAAGGCGTGCCGCATACGCTTAAAAACATTGGGAAACTGAAAGGCATTTAATCCAATCCACAATTTACAGCCGAGGTGTATTTGCGCCTCGGCTGTTTCTTTGTGCAAAACAGGAAAAAACAAACAAAAATTTTCGGGGGGAATGTGCATTGCGTGCGGCGCATAGGTGTGGTAAAATAAAGCAAAAAAGAAGGTGGTTTTATGCGGCAAAATGCCGATACGAAAAAGAAAAATCGAGGGAAGACCGCGTGTAAAGTTTTCGCTGTGACGCTTGCGGTATTGCTTGCGCTGGCAGGTATTACGGCGGCGGTCAATGCGGCGGGCATTGCCGCAAACCGCAAATTTATAAACCGTATTGCACCGCTTTCCTACGAAACGCAGTTGCAACCCGAAAAAGACGCGGCGGGGCGATGGGTGTTTACGGCAGACCGTGATTTTAAGATTTTACAGTTGTCCGATATTCACATCGGCGGCGGATTTATGAGTATTCGCAAGGACGGTATGGCATTGAATGCCGTGGCGGCAATGATTACCGCCGAACAGCCCGATTTGGTGGTGCTTACAGGCGATTTGACCTATCCCGTACCGGTGCAGGCGGGCACATTTAACAATAAAGAAAACGCCAAATTGCTTGCGGATTTGATGGAACAACTCGGCGTGTATTGGGCACCGGTATTCGGCAACCACGATTCGGAAAGTTATTCGTATTATTCGCGTGAAACCATCGGCGCGCTGTATGAAAGCGACGCATATCCGCACTGTCTGTTTCAGGCGGGCGACGAGGCGGTGGACGGCGTCGGGAATTATTGCATCAATGTCCAAAACTCCAAAGGAGAAATTACGCAAAGCCTGTTCTTTTTGGACTCGAATGCCTATGTGAAGGGCAATGTGCCGGGCGTTTCTTGGAAATATGACTGCATTCACGAAAATCAAGTGGAGTGGTACGAACAGGAACTTGGCCGTATTACGGTACAAAACGGCGGCGTACAGCCGAAGTCGCTTGCGTTTTTCCATATGCCGCCCCAAGAAATGCAAACCGCGTATTACGAATACCGCGACAACGGTTATCGTGATACCGAAACCGTGCAGTACAAGTTCGGCGAAGCAGGGGAACGGGATATTGTGGTGTACCCGAGCGAACTGAATTACGGCTTTTTTAACCGCGTGTTAGAACTCGGTTCTACACAGGGTATTTTCTTCGGGCATGATCATTTGAACAATATTTCGTTAGCATATAAAGGCGTGCGCCTGACCTACGGTTACACAATCGACTATTTGGCATACAGCGGCATTAAAAACTACGGCGCACAGCGCGGCTGCACCGTGATTACGGTTTCTCCCGACGGCAGTTTCGACTGTTCGCACGAAAATTACTATCAGGACAAATACAGTCCCGTAAGCGAAAAAGAAACCGTCCGTATGGACGCGTATTATGAAGTCAGCGAATAATTGCATCGAAAAAGTACCCCGATTGTCATTCTGAGCCGTCAGGCGAAGAATCTCTTTTCCATTATACTATGCGATATGAGATTCTTCACTTCGTTCAGAATGACAAATTTTTATTCATTATATTTACACGGTAGGGCGGGGGCTTGCCCCCGCCGTCAATTTACAGGTAATCCCGCGGCG
>CAMGGF010000250.1 GCA_946055445.1 uncultured Ruminococcus sp.
GTTTAAGAATTTGCGCAATACACTCGACGGTGACTCCCCAACATAAAATTCGTAGGTATCGGGATACAAATAGCCTTCCAGCAATCTGAATCGGGCTTCTTTATCGTCCATTGCGGCAATAAACGGGAATTCACTGCTGAAATCAACTTCACGCATGGTTTGATACAGCACCGCCGCCGTGCAAACCTCATATTTTTCCAGTTTTTGCACGATTTGCTCTGCGGTGTAGCCTTCGGGGAAAGTCAGCGTGACGGTTTCGCCCGTTGTGGATGCCACTTTGAAAGTGGAAAGCATTTTTTCCACGCCCATAGACGCGGTGACATAGTAAACGCCCGTTAAATAGTTATCATCTTTAAAGTGCATCATTTTGGCGAGTACCGCACAGAAGTGCCGATGCTCTATTAAATCGTTTTCCTGCAAGATTTTCAAAACGGTTTTGGTATTCGCTTCGGCGGGAATATTCACGGTCACAACGGTTTCGCTGTCGCGGTTGACGGCGAAAACATCGTTCATACAACTGATTGTATAGGTGGATAAAATGATTGCCGCCGCAAGACAGGCCAGCAACACAATCCAAGTTGTTTTATTCTTTAAGAAAAATGCTTTCACGGCGTCAAAGCCAACCGCTTCCCTTTGCTTTTTCACAATTTCGGCGTGCGGCTTATCGGGACGCATATCCGTCACCGTGAAATTTTCGTCGGCGGAATTTTTCGGCGCGCGGCGTTTTTTTACAATTTCGGCAAAATTCGCAAACGCCCCGTCGCGTGCACTTTCCTTCGGGCGCGCACTGCCCCCGACGCGCGAAGCACGGCGCGGGCGTTCACTCGGTTGCGCAAACTCCGCATCAAGGCCCTGAATTTCCACTTTGAATTTTGCGGCGGAAGGCTCCGCAGGCGACATCGGGCGTATCGGCTCGTCTTGTGCGCGGGCATACCGCTGTTGCGACGACTGCGTTGCATTCGGTATATAATATTGCGCGTGGGATTGCCGCGGCGCAGGCGCGGAAGTGCGCGGCGCTTGCGGCGCGGACGCGGAAGTACGCGGTTGCGGCGCGGGTGCACGAGTGGGTGACGGCGGATTTGCCGCGGCTGTTCGGCGCGGTTGCGGCGCGGGCGCAGGCACAGAAGTGCGCGGTTGCCGCGCGGTAGGCGGCGTGGTTTGCGCAGGCTCTTTTTTCGCGCGCGGTTTTACAGGGACATCTCCCTTTTGCGGCGCATCGGTTTTGCGATGCACATCGGCTAAAACCGAGCGTTTGCGTTCCGCCTCCTCAGCGTAAGCGTTGAGCAGTTCGTCGTATGCGTCTGCATCAAAAAAGTCTTTCAAATCATCATCACGCATAAATCGAATGCCTCCTTCACCTGAAAGTTTCCATACTAAAATACATTGATTACACGGGTTTCGGTTACGATTTTTTCGGCGCGGCGATCAAACTTGCCGTGCGGCAAAACGTCGAACAGGCAGTTTTCATACACCAGCCCAACCGTTTCGCCCGAAAACCGAGATAAAAATCGGTCATAATACCCTTTGCCGTAGCCCAAGCGGTAGCCCGACAAATCATAACTTAACGCGGGAATTACGCAAAGTCCGTCGGACAAATCCGTCCATTTTTCGCAAAGCGCGGGGTTCGGCTCTAACACACCGAATGCGCCCGGCTCCAACTGCGCTAAATCCGTGATTACATAAAACTCCATTTCGCGCGTGCCGTCGATACAACGCGGCACGGCAACGGTTTTCCGGCTTTCCAATGCGCGGCGCAGGATTTGGAAAGTGTCCACTTCAATTTCGGTGGAAACATAACAAAACAAAACTTTTGCTTCGCGGTACTGAAACAGATTTAAGAATTTATTGGCTATTTTGCGGTCTAACCGCGCCTTTTCCGCTTCGGACAACGCTTTTCGTTTTTCCTTGCAGTCTGCACGCAAGCGTTGTTTATAGGGACGAATGTCATTTCCGGTCATACACATTGTATACTCTTTCGAATTTTTTCGGCGGCATCGTTATCTTTTAATGCGGCGACAATTTCAAGCCCGAAATCTACAGCGACACCCATACCTTTTGCGGTAATGCAGTTGCCGTCGCGGCACACGGCGCTTTTTGAGATGGTTGCGCCGTGCAAATCGGATTCATAACCGGGATAGCAAATCGCGTTTTTGCCGTTTAATAAGCCTTTTTTACCGAGAATGAACGGCGCGGCGCAAATGGCGCACAGGAACTTACCGTTCTTTGCGGCAAAGTCGATTGCCGCCTGCACTGCTTTTGATGCGTCTAAGTTTTCCGCGCCGGGGATTCCGCCGGGAAGTACAACCGCCTGCAAATCGTCATGCAGCGCGATTTCGGCAATTTCTATATCCGCTGTGACGGGGATATTGTGCTTGCCCATTACGGTTTTGCCGGTGACGCCGACGGTTTGCACCTGAAGCCCTGCGCGGTGAAGAATATCCACAGGTGCGAGCGCCTCGACTTCTTCAAAGCCGTCTGCCAAAAATACATAAACCATATATCTTACTCCTTATTCTATCCTAAGGTAATGCCGAGATAGGCGTTTTGCACCGTT
>CAMGGF010000251.1 GCA_946055445.1 uncultured Ruminococcus sp.
CCGCCGCAAATTCGTTTTCTGAATTTGCGGCGGGGTGCTTTTTGCCGTTTGCAATTTGCTTATTTTGCCAACTCAATCAGTTGAAGAACTGCGCCGGGGTCGCCTGCAACGGAAACTTTGCCGGTGGTGTAGGCAATCACGGGGTTCATTTTGCCGTCCAAAATCTTCAAAAGATTGGTCGGGTTTACGGTGACAATCGCTTTGTTGTCGTGGTAGTCATACGGCTCAACATTGACTTTGCCGTCTTTGGCTTCGATGTAGAAAATACCCTCTACATTTTTGCCGACCAAATTTACCTGAATGGCAACCGTGCCCTGCACGGAAGAAGCGTCAACATCCGCATATTTTGCCTTTACTTTGGCAACGACCTGTTCGTATGTCATTTTCATAACCGCCTTTCTCAATATTTGCGAATATTTTAGCACATTTTATCGTTTGCCGCAATGCTTTTCGGTCGTGAAAAAGCCGTTTTTTTCGACGCTTTGCCTTGTGCTTTTGGGCAAAATCTACACAAAAAGCATTTTTTCGTAAAAACCGAGAAAACAAGTGACAAACCGAACTTTTTGTGGTATGATATGTATCTGTATAAATATCTGTATATGCGGCAGTCTGCCGTAACGGATTTCGGAGGTATTTTTATGGCGATTGTAAAGACCGAGGCATATTTTAACTCGTCCACGGGACGCAACAAAATTCACACCCTGATTTGGAAAGAGGAAGATTTAACGCCTGTCGGCGTATTTCAGATTGCGCACGGTATGGCGGAGCATATTGAACGCTATGACGATTTTGCGCGCTTTCTTGCCGCCAACGGCTTTGTGGTTTGCGGGAATGACCATTTGGGGCACGGCAAATCCGTCAATTCCGACGAGGATTACGGCTATTTTGACGAGTATAACGGTGACAAACGCTTGGTGGACGATATGCATATCCTCACCAAAATTATGAAAAAGAAGTATCCAGACCTGCCCTATTTCCTGTTTGGGCACAGTATGGGCTCTTTGTGCGCGCGTGTGTATACTGCGCATTTCGGGTATGAATTAAACGGTGTCATTTACTGCGGCACGGCGGAATTGCCTGCGGCGGCGGACCTGTTACAGCCCGTATTTGCGGCGGCGTGTGAAAAATTCGGCGCCAAGGCGGACGCGCATGTGCTCGGCAATCTCTTTAATGCGGCGGGGAACCTTGCCGCAGGCGAGAAAAACGCGTCACCCGTTGCGTGGATTAGTAAAAACAAGCAAAATCAGGAAAACTATATGAATGACCCGCTGTGCGGCTTCCCGCTTTGTTTGGGCGGCTACCGCGATATGTACGCGCTCGCGTGCGAATGCGCGCAAAAAGATTGGGCGTACAAAGTGCCCGAAAACTTACCCGTGATGATTTTCTCGGGCGCAAACGACCCTGTCGGCTTCAACGGCAAAGGCACGCTTTCCGTTGCGGACAATTTGGTGCTTGCCGGGCGCGACCCGACGGTGATTTTATATCCCGGCGACCGTCACGAAGTGTTGTTTGAGGACAATTACGAAACCGTGTATAACGATGTGCTTTCGTGGTTACATTCGATTTATTTGGCATAATTTAGGAGAATTCTGTGGCAAAAATAACTGTAATTTCCGAAACGGAATTGGCGCGTCAGCGTGATTTTACATTTCGTGTGCGCGAAATTTTAGAAGCAAAATATCAAAATGCCCCGCCCAAAGCCTTTGTGCATACTTACGGCTGTCAGGGCAATGTGGCGGACAGTGAACGTATTATCGGGCAACTTCTCGAAATGGGCTATGTGCTTTGTGACAATGCAGCCGATGCGGATTTCATTCTTTACAACACCTGTGCCGTGCGCGAACACGCCGAGGACAGAGTGTTCGGCAATGTCGGTGCAATTAAACGCTACAAAAAAGAAAAACCCGATTTAATGATTGCGCTGTGCGGCTGTATGATGCAACAAGCGCATATCCGCGAAAAAATTTATCAAAGTTATCCGTTTGTAAATTTGGTGTTCGGCACACACGCGCTGTACCGCGTGCCCGAACTGCTGTTTCAAACGCTTACGGGTGGGAAACGCGTCGTCTACGCGCCCGAAACGGACGGTGAAATCGCCGAGGGGCTTCCCGTGCACCGTGACGGCGGCGTGAAAGCGTGGTTGCCGATTATGTACGGGTGTGACAACTTCTGCACCTACTGTATTGTGCCGTATGTCCGTGCGCGCGAGCGTAGCCGCGAACCCGAAGAAGTCCTGGCCGAGGCAAAAGAGATTCTTGCAGCGGGTTACAAGGAAATCACGCTGTTGGGGCAAAATGTCAATTCCTACGGCAAGCACAACAAAAATCCAATGAATTTTTCTGAATTGTTGCGCGCGTTGAATGCGTTGGACGGCGACTTTAAAATCCGTTTTATGACTTCGCACCCGAAAGACTGCACCAAAGAACTGATTGACACCATCGCCGAATGCGACAAAGTTTCGAAACACCTGCATTTGCCGTTTCAATCGGGGAATAACCGCGTGTTAAAAGAAATGAATCGGCATTACACGCGCGAAAAATATT
>CAMGGF010000252.1 GCA_946055445.1 uncultured Ruminococcus sp.
ATTCCGACCGCGCGATATGAAGTCTTCGACAGCGCGGCGGCGGCAATGGACTACATCAAAGCGCAAAACGAGTTCCCCACTGTCATTAAAGCGGACGGGTTGGCTTTGGGCAAAGGCGTGATTATCGCCGAAACGCTCGAAGCGGCGGAGGACGCTGTGAAATCCATTATGGAGGACAAAAAGTTCGGTGACAGCGGCAACCACATTGTGGTTGAGGAATTTTTAACAGGCCCCGAGGTTTCGGTGCTTTCGTTTACCGACGGCAAAACCGTTGTGCCGATGGTTTCTTCGATGGACCACAAGCGTGCACTGGACGGCGACAAAGGCTTAAACACCGGCGGCATGGGCACGGTGGCGCCCAACCCCTATTACACCGACGAAATCGCCAAAGAATGTATGGAAACGATTTTCCTGCCGACGATGCGCGCGATGAACGCGGAGGGCAGAACCTTCAAAGGCTGTTTGTACTTCGGGCTGATGCTCACCCCGAAAGGGCCAAAGGTGATTGAATACAACTGCCGCTTCGGCGACCCCGAAACGCAAGTCGTTTTGCCGCTTTTGAAAACGGATTTATTCACCGTGATGCAGGCGGTGCACGATGAAACGCTGTCCGACTTACCTGTCGAATTTGCAAAGGAAAGCGCGGCGTGCGTGATTGTGGCTTCGGGCGGCTACCCCGAAAGTTACAAAAAAGGTTGCCCTATGGATTTAGGCAATGCCGAAAACTTACCCGATGTCACCGTGTACCACGCAGGTACGGCACTTCGTGACGGTAAACTCGTCACATCGGGCGGCAGAGTGTTGGGCGTGACCGCCACGGGCGCGGATTTGCCCGCGGCACTCCGTAAAGCCTACGAGGCCGTAAACGAAATCACCTTTGACGGTGCGTTTTGCCGAAAAGACATCGGTGCGCGCGCGTTACAGGCGTTAAAAAATTGAGGGAGGTACAAAATGGTTTACCGTATTTATGTGGAAAAGAAAAAGCAGTTTGCCGACGAAGCAAAAACGCTGCTTTCCGATATTCGTTCGCTGTTGATGATTGACAGTGTGACCGATGTGCGGCTGTTCAACCGCTACGATGTGGAAAATATCGACGAGGATTTGTTCAAGGCGTGTGAAAAAACCGTGTTTTCTGAACCCCAACTCGACAACACCTATGCGCATCTGCCGCAGACGGACAGCGCCGTGTTTGCCACGGAATATCTGCCCGGTCAGTTTGACCAGCGCGCGGACTCCTGCGCACAGTGTATTCAAATCGTATCACAAGGCGACAAGCCGACGGTGCGCACCGCGAAAGTCTATATGATTTTCGGCAAAGTCACCCCCGCAGAACTTGCCGCAATTAAAAAATATGTGATTAACCCCGTGGAAAGCCGCGAAGCGTCGCTTGACCGCGTGGAAACTTTGAATATTCCGTACACCATTCCGACCGAGGTGGAAACCTTAACGGGCTTTACCGCCCTTTCTGAAACGGAATTGGCGGAATTTGTGCAGAAATATGCCCTTGCGATGGACAATGCGGACATTGCATTTTGTCAGGACTATTTCAAAAGCGAGCACCGCGACCCGACCATCACCGAAATCCGTATGATTGACACCTATTGGTCGGACCATTGCCGCCACACCACCTTTTTGACCACGATTGACGGCGCCGAAATTGAAGACCCGTCCGTGAAAGCGGCGTATGACCGCTATGTTGCCATTCGCAAGGAACTCGGACGCACCAAGCCGCAGAATTTAATGGACCTTGCGACCATCGGCGCACGCTATTTGAAACACACAGGGCAGTTAAAGAATTTGGACGAGTCCGAAGAAATCAACGCCTGCACCGTGAAAATCAAAGTCGATGTAGACGGCGTTGACGAAGATTGGCTGTTCTTATTTAAAAACGAAACCCACAACCACCCGACCGAAATTGAGCCGTTCGGCGGCGCGGCGACCTGCATCGGCGGTGCGATTCGTGACCCGCTGTCCGGGCGCGGCTATGTGTATCAGGCGATGCGTGTAACGGGTGCGGCGGACCCCTTAAAGCCCGTGAAAGACACCATGACCGGCAAACTGCCGCAACGCAAACTCGTCACCACCGCGGCGGCGGGGTACAGTTCTTACGGCAATCAAATCGGCCTTGCCACAGGGCAGGTGGACGAAATCTACCACGAGGGCTATGTTGCCAAGCGTATGGAAATCGGCGCGGTGGTCGGCGCGGCACCTGCGAAAAATGTACGCCGTGAAGTACCCGCCCCCGGCGATATTGTTGTGCTGTTGGGCGGCAGAACCGGCCGTGACGGCTGCGGCGGCGCGACAGGTTCTTCCAAATCGCACAAACTTTCTTCACTGGAACAGTGCGGCGCGGAAGTGCAAAAGGGTAACGCTCCCGAAGAACGAAAATTGCAAAGATTGTTCCGCAATCCCGACGCAACGAAACTGATTAAACGCTGCAACGACTTCGGCGCAGGCGGTGTTTCCGTGGCAATCGGTGAATTGGCGGACGGCTTACACATTGATTTGAACAAAGTCCCGAAAAAATACGAGGGCTTGGACG
>CAMGGF010000253.1 GCA_946055445.1 uncultured Ruminococcus sp.
CCAGATTGTGAAATCGGTAAACATCACCGCGTCAATGCCGCGCGTACACGGCACACCCGTACACATCGGTAATCCCGAGGCAATCGGAATAAAAGACATCAACAAGCCCGATTTCGGCGAGGCTGTGACGATAAATCCGGGCGAAACGCCTGTATTTTGGGCGTGCGGCGTTACCCCGCAGTCGATTGTGATGCACTCCAAACCCGAATTTTGCATCACCCACGCACCCGGGCATATGCTCATTACCGATGTGAAAAATGCGGATTTGAAGTTCTGAAAGGAGCGTTTTCCTTGTTAAAAATTGACTTAAACTGTGATATGGGTGAAAGTTTCGGTGCTTACAAGTTGGGGCTTGATAACGAAGTTGCCAAATACATTTCCTCTGCGAATGTGGCGTGCGGCTTTCACGCCTCCGACCCTGTGGTGATGGAAAAAACCGTTTCGATTTTGAAAGAAAACGGCGTTGCCGCGGGTGCGCATCCGGGCTTTCCCGATTTAATGGGCTTCGGGCGGCGCAATATAAACGCAAGCCCCGCCGAGGCAAAGGCGTATGTGCAATACCAAATCGGCGCATTGTGGGCGTTTTGCAAGGCAAGGGATATACCTTTACAGCATATAAAGCCCCACGGCGCACTCTACAATATGGCGGGCAAGGATTATGCACTTTCCCGCGCGATTTGCGAGGGGATTGCCGAAATTGACGACCGCCTGATTTTGCTCGGTCTTTCGGGCAGTCAGATGTTAAAAGCCGCCGCTGATGTCGGCTTGCGCTGTGCGAAAGAGGTCTTTGCCGACCGCGCCTATGAGGCGGACGGGTCGCTCGTCGCACGCACAAAGGCAGGTGCGATGATTACCGATGAGGACGAGGCGATTGCGCGCGTCATCGGTATGGTAAAGTATGGCAAGGTAAAAGCCTTGACAGGAGAAGAAATCGAAATCGAGGCAAATTCCGTTTGCGTGCACGGCGACGGCGAAAAAGCGCTTGCGTTTGTTCAAAAAATCCGTGCCGCGTTGCTTTCGGAAAACATTGAAATTGCGCCGCTTGCGCAAATTGTATGATTTTAAATAAAGAAGGTCTTTATATGCAACTCCCCGCCCGTGTCTATGCCGAAATCAACTTGGACGCGATTTGTCAAAATGTGCAAAACGCCATGGATAAAGTCGGCAAAGATACCAAAATGATGGCAATTATTAAAACCGACGCATACGGGCACGGCGCTGTACCCGTGGCAAAGGCGTTGAACGAAATCGGCACTTACGCATTCGGCGTTGCCACCGTGCAAGAAGCGGTACAACTGCGGCGCGCCGGGATAGGTAACCCGATTTTGATTTTGGGCTATGTATTTCCCACCGATTACGAATTGCTAATTGAAAACGACATTATGCACGCGGTATTTCAGTACGAAACCGCGAAAGCGCTGTCCGAAAAAGCGGCCGTGCTTTCCAAAACCGTGAAAATCCATATCAAACTTGACACAGGTATGGGTAGAATCGGTATGCAACCGACCGAAGAAAGCCTTGCGGAGATTGAAAAAATCGCCGCGTTGCCGAATCTCGAAATCGACGGCATTTTCACACATTTTGCGTGCGCGGACGAGGCGGACAAAACCTCGTGCAACCGGCAAAAAGAAAAATATTTGGATTTTGTGCAAAAACTCGATGCGCGCGGCATAAACATTCCGATAAAGCATATGTGCAACAGCGCGGGAATTATTGAATTTTCCGACAATTTTCTGAATATGACCCGCAGCGGCATTATGACCTATGGGCTGTACCCTTCCGAAGAAGTCAACAAAGCGAATTTGGAACTGCACCCCGCCTTGCAATTAAAAAGCCATATCGCGTTTGTGAAAACCGTCAGCAAAGGCTTCACCGTCAGTTACGGCTCGACTTATGTGACAGACAAAGAAAAAACCGTCATTGCCACCGTGCCGGTCGGCTACGGCGATGGGTATCCGCGCGCGCTGTCCAATAAAGGCAAAGTGCTCATTCACGGGCAATACGCGCCGATTGTCGGCAGAGTGTGTATGGACCAATTTATGGTCGATGTGACCGACATTCCGAATGTCAAACAGGGCGACGAGGTCACCTTGGTCGGTACGGACGGTGACAAGCGCATTTCCGTGGAGGAAGTCGCCGACAACGCATACAGTTTCAATTATGAATTTTGCTGTGGCATCAACAAACGCGTGCCGCGCGTATATATTCGAAACGGCGAAGTGCAGGAAATCAAAGAATTCTTAATTTGACAACAACACCGTTTTCCGCTACAATACATAGTGCTTGGTATATACCGACGGAAACGGAGTTTGTAGAATGGAATTTGATAAATTTGACGCGTTTGACGCAGGCATTGAACTCGGCGGCCTTCGCAACCGCAATGAAATTCGGCTTTTGGTTTGCTATCTTTTAAAAGCGTTAGACAAACCCGCGCCGAAATCATTGGTGGTGGACGCGATTTTAAATGACGGGCTTGCCAATTTTTTTGAAATCAACGAGGCGATTGCCGAACTTTTGAAAAGCGGCAATATTGACCG
>CAMGGF010000254.1 GCA_946055445.1 uncultured Ruminococcus sp.
AAAAGAAATCTTTATCAAGAAAATCGTAAATATAAAATACGGATTGGAGTGACAATATTGGCATCTTTTAATTACAAATATGATTACAACATTTGTACTGTTGCTGATGAAGATATATTTACAAGACAGTGCAGAGCTTTGGAAAAGCATATTCCTGGATTGGTTAAAGATGAATTGCTACACGATGTAGACGATAGTAAAGTGCAAATTTACTATTTAAACGGCCAACGATTAAGCGTTCATAATAGTTATTATATTGACGCTGTATTTATAAAATCCGAATTTGATATAGACCCATATTTCGAATGAATTTTAAGCACCCGATTTTGCAGATGATTTTTTCATATCAAAATTTAATAATTATAGCACTCTTGTATTTTACAAGGGTGTTCTGTGAAGACTATTTAAGAAAGGTAGGCGTTATTCAATGAAAATCACAACGACATATTGGAAAAAAATCCCGATTGGTATGATTATGATGAAAACGACGAGCCGTATCTTACAGAAAAAGCCCCGCCGGAGGCACACGAAAGCTTTCGTTTAAATATGGAAAAGATTAAAAGAACCGAAAAAACAGGAATCATTTATTATTAAAGCACCCGCTTTTGCAGGTGCTTTTTTCATGCCACTTTCACCAAAAAAGAGGATTAAAAATGGATAAGGTACAACTGTACTTCGGGATAAAATGCTTTGCGGCAGTTTTTGTCCTACTTTTTCCGCTTATCGGTTATCTTGTTGAAAAGATAAAGGATATGAAAAAATAGTAATTACAGCGTCTTTGGTGCATGCAAAGGCGCTGTTTTTATTGGTCTTAAGCAAAAAAACACGGCACACCGTTTGGTGTACCGTGTTTTTGGCGCGCTGCAAGGGATTCGAACCCCTGACCTTTTGGTTCGTAGCCAAACACTCTATCCAGCTGAGCTAGCAGCGCAAATGCGGTTAAAGTATTCTTTTGACCGCCGAAATATAATACCACCAACCGCCGAAAATGTCAACAGATTTTTTTGATATTTTTTATTGCGCAGAGAAATGTAAGTCTTTCGGCGTGGGTGCGGTAGGTGACGCGCATTGTTCGCTTGAATGATTTGTCATTCTGAGGCGAAGCCGAAGAATCTCGTTTCCGCCATTTCGTTTAGGGGATCGAGATCCTTCGCTACGCTCAGGATGACAAGTTTTTTGCTACCAATCTGTGAAATAGTGTCGATGCACGAATCGTCCGACAAATTTACTGTAATTTGCGGAACGCGTCTTCGGTCGTTCCCTACGAATCGTAGGGGCGGGTTATTCCCCTGACAGGGGAAATGTCCGCGAATGCGGACAAAAGGGTGCCCGTTTTCGGAGAAAATCCACGCCCGCCCATGGATTTTGTTGTGATTTTGCGGAACGACACTAAGGTCGTTCCCTACAAGCACGCGTGACAAATTGTGCGCAAGGGACGCCAAATCAACGCACACTGCGATTCCGTTTTGCGCGCCCGAATGATTCGCATTCTGCGGCGAAGTGGGAGAACCTACGCATAAAGAACCCTCCCCCGTTTGGTTTTTAAGTTAACGCTTTAAAAATTGTTCGTCTTTTGCAGAAAAGCCCTTTTCATCAGCAACGAACCGTTCTACCCGCATATGCAAGTCATATTTTTCGCGAAGTTTTATAATTTGTTGCATCATCGGCGAATCGTGATGCAAATCAATCGCCTGTTGGTCTTTCCAACTGTCAATCAAAAGAACGGTTTCGGCGTCTTCCATTGGAAAATAGTATGCATATTTCAGATTCCCCTGCTCTGCGCGAATATCGTTTACGATACCGCTTGCCATCATTTCCTCAGCAAACTTTTTGGCATTTCCGTTTTTGCCGGTGTAATAAATCAAAACTGTTATTGCCATTGTTTTGTCTCCTGTCGTATCCTTTCTGTTATCCTATATATTTTGTATCATACAATAACCCTCACGCACCGATAACAGATTTGTGAGGGTTATTTATATTATTTTGTTTCGTCCTCGCGGTAGTGTTTATACCCCGGGTGTTTGCCCGTGATGCCGTAATATTTGCGCAAATCAATCAGTTTTTGGATATTCTCTTCGGAAATTTCCTTTTCGCCGCCCAACAAATGCGCGGTCAGGCTGATTTTTGCAAACAGTTCGAGGGTTTCCATACGGTAATAGGCGGTGATTGCGTCCGCACCGACGGTCAGCGCGCCGTGGTTGGCAAGCAACAGCACATCGTGCTCCTGCAAATAGGGCGCAATCGCATCGGGCACTTCATAAGTGGAGGGCGTGCCGTAGGGCGTGACGGGAATGGAGCCGATGGCGGCTACCGTTTCAATCATTGTGTAGCGGTCCAGCGGCACATGCGCCACCGCATAGCCTGTGGCTGTGGGCGGGTGTGCGTGCAACACGGCGCCGACATCTTCGCGTTCTTTGTAGCAACGCAGATGCATTTTGATTTCCGAAGACGGGCGGTAGCCGTTTTCCGCCTCCAACACATTGCCCTCGCCGTCAATCACCACCAATTTTTCAGGGGTGATGAAACTTTTG